>JBAYQF010000111.1:0-5811 GCA_041677325.1 Methanoculleus sp. | reverse complement strand
GGCCGTACCCTATCTCCATGTATAAAAATGCCCCGCTCTCCTTCGACCGCACCCCTCACGAGCGCCGGAACTCCCGGGGCCGGTTCAGGAGCGGCGATAACGGTATTTCGCCGGTTTACCGCTCTCTCTCCCCCCGGTATCCAGGGTGCCAATGTATATATCACCCGGGGAGATAGTTGCCTCTGAACCCTGCCTGCCGCCGTGCGGCGGGAGACCGCTATGGAGATCAAAGAGACCCACCCTTTCGACCTGACGCCGGGCGAGGCCGCCCGCCTCCAGGAGGCGCTCCGGGCCCGGGTCCGCCTCACGGGCGACGTCGGGGATGTCTCCCTCATCGCTGGTGTCGATGCATCTTACGTGAAAGGTTCAAACGATATCCACGCTGTCGTCGTCGTCCTCAGTTACCCCGATCTCGCCGTCGTCGAGCGGGTCGCCGCCTGCACGGAGACGGCATTTCCCTACATCCCCGGCCTCCTCACCTTCCGCGAAGGCCCCGCCCTCATCCAGGCGTTCCGAAAGCTCGTCTCCGAGCCGGACGTCATCTTCTTCGACGGGCAGGGGATCGCCCACCCGAGGGGGCTCGGGATCGCAAGTCATATGGGCGTCCTGCTCGACCGGCCCACCGTCGGGGTCGCAAAGAGCCTCCTCGTCGGCACAGTGGAGGAACCCGGACCGGGCAGGGGTTCGACCACACCCATACTCCGCGACGGCGAGACGATCGGCATGGCGGTGCGGACGAAGGACGGGGTGAAGCCCGTCTACGTCTCCGTGGGCCACCGTATCGATCTTTCGCGGGCGGTCGACCTCGTCCTCTCGGCCGCACGGGGATACCGCCTCCCGGAACCGACCCGTCAGGCTCACCTCTTTGCAAACGCCGCCCGGACGACGGGGGTCGGAGAGGGGAGGCAGGCCGCCCTCCTCCCGCCGGATGCGCCGGGTGAGATATAACACACTGATGCCCGTATATCACCCGGGGTGGCGATGTCGGGTGCTGGAATCGGTAAAACGCTGGATCAGGATCCGGATTTTGCCCGGAGACCGCGCAGAATACCGTATACGCCGATCCGAGAGTTCAGATCCCGGTCGAAACCGTTATCAGTCTTCGGGGAGGAGTAACGTCTACCGACCGGCGTGGTGTGAAGATGCCGGCCGTCGAACGTTATGGAGTGTGAAGACAATGTTGGAACATACCTATATGGACTATATATCGACCCGGAGTGGTCTGGTGGAGGCGGGAAGATATGGCCGCGCGTGAGATTGTACCCGGCGTTCACGCAGTCGGGGTCATCGATTGGGACCGCAGGATGTTCGATGAGCTGATCCCGCTCCCCGACGGCACCTCTTACAACAGCTACCTCATCCGGGGAAGCGAGAAGACGGCACTGCTCGATACCGTCGATCCGGCGAAGACCGCCGTCCTCATGGCGAACCTTGATCTGGCCGGCATCAAAAATCTCGACTATATCATCGCACACCACGCCGAACAGGATCATTCCGGTTCGATTCCAGCAGTTCTCGACCGTTTCCCTGAAGCAAAGGTGGTGACGAACCAGAAGTGCCGTGACTTCCTGGTCGACCTCCTCCACATCCCGGATGAGCGCTTCATCGTCATCAGCGACGGAGAGACCCTCTCCCTGGGTGGCAAGACACTCGAGTTTATCCTTGCCCCCTGGGTTCACTGGCCGGAGACGATGTTCTCCTACCTCAAAGAAGACCAGGTCCTCTTCTCCTGCGACTTCCTTGGTTCTCGCTATGCGACGAGCAGCCTCTACGTCCCCGACGAGGGCGTGATCTATGAGTCGGCGAAACGCTACTACGCCGAGATCATGATGCCGTTCCGCTCAAGCATCAAAGGGCACCTCGAGAAACTCGCGACGCGGGACATCAGCGTGATCGCCCCGAGCCACGGCCCGATCTATGACAGGCCGGCGTTCATCATGGACGCATACCGCGACTGGACGGACGACGCGGTGAAGAACATGGTGCTCATCCCCTACGTCTCCATGCACGGGAGCACCCAGGTGATGGTCGATCACCTCATCGACGCCCTTATCGAGCGGGGTATCCCGGTCAAGCCGTTCAATATCCCGAAGACCGACATCGGGGATCTTGCAGAGGCGCTTGTCGATGCCGCAACAGTCGTGATCGGGTCGCCGACCGTCATCTTCGGCCCGCACCCGCAGGCGGTCTACGCCGCATACCTCGCAAACCTCCTCCGGCCGAAGACCCGGTACGCAACGGTGATCGGATCATACGGCTGGGGCGGGAAGGCGGTCGATACCGTGGCGGGGATGCTCGACCGGCTCAAGGTTGAACTCCTGGAGCCCGTCTACATCAGGGGCTACCCGAAGGAGGCGGATTTCGCAGCGCTCGACCGGCTTGCCGATGAGATCAAGAAGAAACACGAAGAGGCAGGTATCACCGCTTCCTGAACGCGTATCTGGAGAGGCACCCCTGCATCGTGAGGGCTGCTGTTCTGGCGATGAGGGGGGAGAGCCCGGGAACCCCGGCACTCCACCCCCCGCCGATCCGGGCTTCTCCCGTTCTGCGTAGTACTGGAACCTTAACTGATACCGGACAATCTATAAGCTGACCTATGCTCTCATCAGATTTCAAACGAGTCATCGCAGAGTCGCCCTACATCTTCGTCATCGGTGTGGCGGGGGATAGCGGAAGCGGGAAGACAACATTCACCCGGGCTATACGGGCGATCTTCGGCCGTGATCTCGTCTCGATGATCACCATTGACGACTACCACCGTTACGACCGTGTGGAGCGCAAAGCCCTCGGGATCACACCGCTTGTTCCCGAAGCGAACCGGTTCGACCTGCTTGAGGAGCACCTTCGAGATCTCAAGGCCGGAAAGACGATCGAGAAACCCGTATACAACCATGACAACGGGAAGTTCGATCCTCCGGTACCGTTCAGCCCCACAAAGATCCTGATCGTCGAGGGGTTGCACCCCTTCGTCACGAAGCCCCTCCGCGACCTGATCGACTTCAAACTCTACGTCGACCCCGACCCCGCCGTCAAGCGCGCCTGGAAGATCAAGCGCGACGTGGAGCAGCGCGGTTATGCGCCTGAGGATGTCATACGGGAGATGGAAGAACGTAAACCCGATTATGAACGGTATGTCGCACCGCAATGCCGGTTTGCGGATGCGGTCATCCGGATCGCCTTCTCGAAGTACGGCAGGAAGGTGAGCGAGGAGCGCAACGTCTACCACGTCACCCTCTGCCAGAACGATATCGACCGGAGCATCCAGAACATCGACCTCTCGATCGACCTCTACCCGATCCTCTCCCTCTCGGAGCGGAACTTCATGGTCGAGTTCACCAACGAGGATGTCGAGGGGCGGCCGATGGGAGCCCTTACGTTCGATGGAGAGTTGAATTACGCCGTTGCGAGAAAACTTGAGCAGAACATCGAGATCCAGACGCAGGTGCAGCCCATCGATCTCGTCAAGAACGGTGCATATCTGACGGCCGGCGGTATGGCCCAGCTCATCCTCGCCTGGCGGATCATCAACCGGCGGATCGCGATCGAGACGGCTCCGGGCACAGGGATGCGGGAACCGGCCGGTTACGGCGGGTGCGGGTGTGGCCGCACATAACCAGGAGGCGTTCTCCAGCGTTCTGCAGTAAAACCGCTATGAGAGAGAAGGTAGATAAGAGCGCCCGGAGAACGTGTACCGATGGATAGGATCGAGCGGTTCTCGACCATCGCCCCCGATATCGGCGATATCTTCCGGTATATCAGCATCGGCACGGCGTTACCGCTCGTCGTTGCGGTAGTCTACCGGGAATGGGACATGATCCTGCCCATGCTCTCCGCTCCCGTCACGCTCTTTCTCCTCGGGACGCTTCTTGCCCGGGCCCGTCGTGGGGAGCGTGAGGCGCCGCTCTCCGCTGCCCTCATGGCGGTCGCCCTGATCTGGCTTGCCATGGCTCTCGTGAGCGCTCTCCCATTCTGTCTCGGACTCGGCGTCTCCTACCTCGATGCCGTCTTCGAGGCGATGTCGGGGTGGACGGATACCGGCCTGACGATGATGCGATCGGTTGACGATCTGCCGCGGACGCTTCTTTTCTGGCGATCGCTGATGCAGTGGCTCGGTGGTATCGGGGTCGTCGCCTTCACCGTTGCGATGGCCTCGAGGACCGGGTTGACCCAGTTCCGCCTCTACCGGTCGGAGGGACGATCGGAAGCGCTGATGCCGAGCGTTGTGGCGACCGGCATGGAGATGTGGAAGATCTACCTGGTGCTGACCGCCGTCTCTATCGGCCTCATCCTCCTCTCGGGGGTATCGCTCTGGGATGCGGTGAACATCGCCCTCGTCGCGATTGCGACCGGCGGGTTCTCCGTCCATTCAGGAGGGATCCCCTACTACAACAACCCGCTCCTCGAGGTCCTGATCGTCCCGGTCATGATCGCCGGCGCCCTGCCGTTCAAGCTCTACTACCTCGCCTACCGCCAGAAGGGCATACGGTTCTTTGGCGACCAGCAGGTACGCCTTCTCTTCATGCTTGTTGCGCTCGGAATCATCGTGATAACCTGGGATCTCATCACGCTCACCGGAACCGATCTCCCGACGGCCATCCGCCAGGCGCTCTTCATGTCGGCCGCAGCGATCACGAGTACCGGGTTCCAGGTTGCTTCCCCGAACGAATGGGCAAGCGTGACCGTCCTCTTCCTTGCGATGTTGATGCTGATCGGCGGGGCATCGGGGAGCACCGCCGGCGGCATCAAACTTTCCCGGGTGGTTCTTGCGGTCCAGAGTCTGGTCTGGTGGTTCCGGCGGATGTTCGTCTCGGGGAATGTGCTCGTGCCGTTCAGGTACGACGGCAGGGTGATCCCGAAAAACGTCGCAGAACTCGAGGTTTCGCGGAACATGCTGATCATCATGCTCTACTTCGCGACCATCTTCGCCGCCACGATCCTGGTGATGCACCTGCAACCGACGTCGTTTGATTCGAGCAACGTGATCTTCGATGTCGTCACCGCGATGTGCAACAACGGCATATCCACGGGATTCATCTCGCCCTACATGGATGCGCCGGCAAAGATTGTCTTTATCCTGTTGATGTGGATCGGGCGCCTTGAGGTCATCCCGGTGATCATGCTCGTCATGGGTCTTTTCAGGCGGTTCGAGTGAAGGGCGATGCGCCCTGTAACCCGGCATTCCCGGAGCGTTGCATCCCCCGGCAGTCGCACCCGCGGTTCACGGGGTTCTCCCGGAACGATCGCGAAAAAGAGAACCGGCCGGATCACTCCGGCCGGCTGTTGACATACAGGTCGTCCATCGCCGCCCCGTCGCTGCCGTTCTTTACGAGCAGGTTCATATACGTGTGAACTTCCGGAGCATACTTTTCCAGGACATCCGGAGCGGTGTGGTAGAGCATGAAGGCCTCAGCGAAGATCGCTGCTTCCTTCTCCTCTCCGTCGGGTGCGGTGATCCGGGCTAAATAGATGCCCGGAGTCTCGACAAGCGCTGCAAACGACTTACTCTCACAAAACCCCATCATGTGGTAGATATGGTAGCCTACCTGCCGGACAAAGGCCTCGTCGGCTCGTGTGGGGTCTCTGTCCGATCGGATGTAGATGGCGTTCTCCCCGGGGATGTAGATAGCGCTCTCGTCTCTGGATGTATCCGCTCGTCTGAAGACCTCGTTTCTGCTGTCGATGTAGACGGTGAGGTTTTCCATAAATTCGCTTCTGATTTTGGTGCTCTGCTGGAGCACCAGGGCCTCTGCAAGTGTTGCTTCGGTGCCGCTCCCATCCCTGTTCTCCAGACGGAAACCAGCGACCGGGCTC
>JBAYQF010000110.1:0-5811 GCA_041677325.1 Methanoculleus sp. | reverse complement strand
TTCTCGGATCGGGAGAGGAGCTGGCTGCGCCGTGTGAGAAAATATGTCCCGATGGTCAGAAACAGCCCGGAGAGGAGTGTCACCATCATGAGCATCGCCCATGCCCGGGGTCCGTGCATGATCATCATGAAGGCCGAAGGGGCGTTCTCCTGGATGGCGCTCATGTAGAGTTGCCCGAGGATGGGCTGCATGATCAGCCCGAGAAGCCCCCAGGCGATCCCGTATGCCGCCACCCAGTCCCACTGCTTCCTGGCGGCGAAGTCTTTCTGGTTGATGTAGTGGATGGTTGCAAGCGTCGCGATCAAAAACCCGAAGAATGCAATGGCGGCGGCGACCCGGTGGAAGGTGAGCTCCCAGAGCGTCGGGTTGAACCAGAGCGAGATCGCCTGATCGAACGTCATCGGGAGCAGTCCTGACTCCGTGAACGAGACCGAATCGACGCCCGGCGTCAGCATACCCGCGGCAAGCGTATCGATGGTGACGGTCTGGATGAAGACGCTCGCCGCGTAACCGAACCCGAGTGCGAGGTGCACGACCGGCCGGATACGGTCCCAGGCAAACCAGAAGGTGAAGAGCAGGATGATGACGATCCCGTAGAGGAGGAAGTATGCGAAGATCGGCCACCAGTAGAGGTGAAAGGCGTTCATGGCAAGGTCGGGGAAGAGCGCGATGATGGCCATCATCCCGCCGGCCGCAAACGTCGATCCCGCCGAGAAGAGGATGAGCGTAAAGAGCGTGAGCGACCGGGCGAGGTTCTTGTAGCGCATACGCCGGTAGCGGAAGTAGAGGAGCGCCGTGACCACGATGACCCAGGCGCCCCCGACGTGCAGGTTTGCAAAGACAACATGGATCAGCATGGTGAACGCGATGACGGCGGAACGGCTTACATCCCCGACGCTCTGGATGGGTATGCCGGACGTGGCGTAACTCGCGGTGCTATCGCTGAGATTCTCCGAAAAGATGGTCGTCGAGGGGATCGTTCCGCCCTGGAGCGGGACGATGACGACCGAGAGGAATATCAGGTAGGCGACGATCGCTATGATGACCGCGGATATGAGGCGGAGCCTTCTTCCCGATCCCTCCTCCGCCATCTGCATCTCACGTGTAACCATTCCCGTACCTCCCCTACATCGGCGAGGGCAGTTTCGTGAACCCGAAATGCCAGAATACGTAAATCGCCACGCCGATGTAGACCGCTATCGCGATCCACATGATGTAGGCCAGCGCCTGTCCCCGGTTCATACCTCCTCCTCCCGTTCCGGGTGGTAGGACGTCACCCGGAACGTGAACCAAAAGGCCGCAAAGGCCAACCCGAGACCGATCAGCCAGACAACAAGGATCTGTTGAGGCGGCACCGGCGTCGGGTAGGTCTGTCCCCCCGGCACCGGGACGATCTTATAAAACAGCCAGGGAGAGCGCGCCGACTCCCGGACATACCCCATGATCATGACGATCCAGGAACCGAGTATGCCGGTTATGAGTGCCGCCGCCCACGACGCCCGGGAGAGGTTGCCCCACTCCTCGTCCCGTCTCCCGCGGAGAACAAGCAGGTCGATGCCGATGATGATCGCCCCGATGGCTACCAGAACGAGGAGGGCGATATGTTTGTAGTACATGAGCCCGAACGGGTTGGCCCAGGCGCCGGGATCGGCCTGCATGATCCCCCCGAGCCAGGCCGGCTGGACGAGGACGAGCCCCGCCACTGCGGCGGCGATGGCGAAGATCCGGAGGAGCCTCCTGATATCGCGCCGTCCGAGCCTGATGAGGAGCCGCTCCCGCCGTTCGATGAAGTAGACCGAGGCGGTGATGACGAGGAGCGATATGAAACCGACCATCATGAGCATCTCCCACGCCCGTGGCCCGGTCATGATGTTCGCGAAAGCCTGGTGTTGGTGGGCGAATATGGCGTACATATACCACACGCCGAGGAGCGGCTGGGCGATGAGGCCGGCAAGCCCCCAGAGTATGCCGAAAGAGCACGCCCAGTCCCAGTATCTCCGGGAAGGCGGGTCGGTCCGGTCGTGGTAGTGGAGCACAGCAAGGAACGCGATCAAAAATCCGAAGAAAGAGATTGCGGCGGCGACCCGGTGGGACTGGAGCGGCCAGAGCGTGGGGTTGAACCACCACTGCAGGTAATCGATCCAGGGCATGCCGAGGAGACCGGGCTCCCCCCAGGTGATGGTCTCTTCACCAGGCGTCAGCATCCCCGATACGAATGTATCGATGGCGAGCGTCTGAAAGTAGATCGAGAGCGCGTAGCCGACGCCGAGGAGGACGTGCCAGATCGCCCCGATCCGGGCCCAGGTGAACCAGAGGGTGTAGACGAAGAAGATCTCGATCCCGAAGAGGGTCGCCTCAACGAGGAGCGGCCACCAGTAGATGTGGAACCCTTGCGCGGCGAACGTCGGGTAGAGCGATATGAAGAAGAGGACTCCTGCTGCTGCAAATGTCGCCCCGGCCGAGAAAAGGATGACGTTGAAGAGCGCAACCGACTTCCCGAGATGGCTGTAGCGCTCCTTTCGGGAGAAGAGGTAGAGGATGATGAGCGAGAGGAGCACCCAGGCGCCGCCGAGATGCAGGTTTGCAAAGAGGATGTGGGTGAGCATCACGAACGCGATGAAGATCGACCGGCCGGACGGCCCGAGGTCGACCTCCTGGATCGGCAACTGTTCCTCGAACCGGGGATCTGCCTCTGAAAGGTCATCGGCGCGTATCGCCGTCGAGGATATGAGTCCGCCCTGCAGGGGTATGATGTAGCCGTAGAGGACGATGATGAAGATCGCAAACGCGATCAGGATTCCGACGATCTTCTTCATATCGCCGCGTGTCCCGTAATCGCTGGGTACTGGCGGCTCTTCCCCGGCCTGCGTAGTCGTCTCCCCCCGAGCCCGGGCATGGAGGGCACCGGGTATAAATGTTGTGGCGGCGCGGGTGGCATGGACCTCCACTGCCGTCCGGCAAACCGCACCGGACACTCCCGGCGAGAGGAGGGGAGCGGTCGCTGGAGGACAATCTATAGCAATACCACGGTTGCCGGGCAAGCCCGATCAGGAGAGGTCCGGCGTCTCGTTCGCGCCGTTCGGGAACAGTACCCGGTCGATGCCCTGGATGACCCCGTTCTTTGCGACGAGATCGGGGATGGTGATCGTGGCGCTGTCGACCCGGATCCTGTCGCCGGTTGCATTCACGGCAAGGTCGTCTCCCGCAAGGGTGGTGAGCGTGGTCTCGTCACGAAGGGCGTCCTCGGTATACGATCCCGGCACGATATGGTTCAGGACGATCCCGGTGCGATTGATCGTTTCGGTCTGGTTGTCCGCCGTCCCGAGCAGGGCGTTCTGCTCGCCGGGGGAAAGGTCTGCGAATGCTCTGTCGGTCGGGGCAAAGACGGTATACGGTTCATCGCCATCGAGGATCTGGCCTGCTCCTGTTGTCTGGAGGAGATCGATGAAGATCGTGAAACTACCGTAAGCGGGTGTCTCCTCGAAGGGAATGGCCCCCTCAGTTGCCTGGAGGAGTTCAAGAACGGTCCGTTCGCTTGCGGGCGGTTGGAGGAGCTCCCATATCTGGCTGATCTGGCCGCGGTCGGGCCCCCCGGATGAGGAAGAAGAGGAGGTGGGGGTGGCCCCCGCTTCCAGCTCTCCACCTGCAGCACCGGTGCCGGTCTGCTCTTCTGTTACGCTCTCGGTGGTGGTCGCCGTTTCGCTTCCGGCCGCCTCGCCCTGTGACGGCACGAACTTCCAGAGGCTGCCCGTCTCAGTGGAACTGTCCGGGCCGCCGACGGTGTTGGTCAGCAGGTAGAGCTCGTTATCGCTGTCCCGGCTGATCGAGCGGACGAACTTGTCCAGGCGCCCGTCTTCCTGGCCCGGAGAGCCGACAACCTTCAGTTCCTGAAGCGTCCACATGGCGTTATCCTCCGGTGTGAGCTCCTCTGCCGAGGCGGGGATCCTGCTCTCCCAGTCGCTCGGCGGCGTGGCCACGAAGAGTATGCCGTTGGGCGTCACGTAGTTGTCAGGCGAACTCCAGGAGCCGAAGACGTACTTTCCGGTGAAGTCCGTGAGATCCGTGCCGCGGTAGATCTCTCCACCGACGATCACGTTGCCGACGTCATGCCCGTACTCAACGACGGGGCCGATCAGGGATTCGCCCTGGTAGCCGGTCGTGTTGCAGCTCTCCGGCGGCTGCAGGGAGTTGTCCGGGTTGAAACAGTGGGTGCCCTCACGGATGTTCCAGCCGTAATTCCCGCCATTCACAATATCAAGAACGGACTCGAAGAGATCCTGGCCTGCCATCGAGACGATGAGCGCGTTGCTGCCTTCTGCATCAAACGACATGTAGGCAGGGTTCCTGAACCCATAGGCATAGATCTCTGGTGGAACAGAGTCATAGGCATAGGTATCGAGGATCTCGGGCTGGGTCTCGGCAAACGGATTGTCTGACGGTATGCTGTAGAACCGGCCTGCATTGGTTGTCCAGGTGGGGTTCACCGGCTGGGAGTCGCCCCGGAAGTCTTCGGTCACCTCGGTCTCATTGACCACCGATTCTTCGGTCTGGTTTCCGTCCTCGCTCCCCCCATCGACATCGATCCGGAGGATCTTGCCGTAGATCTTCGTGAGATCCTGGGCGTTGCCGATCTGTGGATTATGCCCGTCGCCGACATCGTTCCCCTTCCCGATGTCGCCGACCGATATGTAGAGGTATCCGTCAACGGGGCTGAAAGCAAGTATGCCGCCGTTGTGGTTCTCGTACGACTTGTCGATGTACATCAGAACCTTCTCAGAGGAGACGTCCACCGTATCGGGGTTGCTGGAGTCGACCTGGAACTCGGATATGTGGTTTGTGCAGCTCCATCCTTCCGGCGCTCCTTCCCGCAGCGGTGCGCTATAGAAGGCGTAAACCTTACCGTTCTGCTGGAAATCAGGGTGGAAGGCTATGGAGAGCAGGCCGCGCTCATCGTAGGTCGCGGAGATATCTGCGAGGTTATCCCGGAGATCCAGGAACGGTTCCTCGGTGACCTCCCCGTTTGAATCCACGATCTTCACGACCCCGATCTGATCGACGACGTAGAGCCGACCGGAATCGTCATCCGGCGCCGTTACAACCATCATCGGCGCGGTGGTGAAGTTTTCAGCTATGAGCTCAAGGCTCACGTCCGGGGTGAATCCGGGGACCTCCCCGAACGTCGTTACCGATTCGTTGTCTGTGAACTCTGTTGCCTGCGCATCCCCCTCATTGGTGAGGTCGAGGCCGTTTCCCTCATCGGCAGGCGTCGTCGCCTCCGGCGACGCGGTGATGTTCGCTTCTTCCTGCTGGGCCGCCGCGCCTCCGATGAGGCACAGGCAGATCGCCAGTACGAGGAAGACCATACGCTGTGTATGAGGTCTCATACGGGGCGTGGGGTAGGGGTTATATCATATATATGTTCCGGATTCAGGTATACGAGGCATTACGGGGTTATCTCCGGACGCTACCACTCCCCGGCCACCCGCTTTTCCGGTGGAGCGGCAGGTCGCGGTCTCGATCGCGAACCCGGGGGCCGTGCCCCCGACCGCTTCTTCCCGGTGAGTCCTACGTATCGGCGGCGGGCGGCACGATCCTCCAGACCTTGCCGGTGCGGGTGGAGGCATCAGGTCCTCCCGTATCGTTTGTTACCACATACATGTCCCGGTCTGTGTCCTCTCCGAACCCACGCACGAACATGCCCAGGAATTCGTCCGTTCGACCGGAGACCTTCAGTTTCTGGGCTCTCCACATAGGGTTTCCCCCGGGCGTCAGCCCCTCGGCGGTCCCGGGCCGCTCTTTCTCCGCCCAGCC
>JBAYQF010000109.1:0-5812 GCA_041677325.1 Methanoculleus sp. | reverse complement strand
TCGATCGCCGACGTGACGTCGACGTTCATCAGCAGCGACCCCTGCATCGCGTGCAACGAGAGGTAAGAGATGCGATCGATCATCTACTACGTGCGGGAGTTCCTCCGGCCGGAATGGATCCGGAAGTTCTTCACGGCAAAGACCGCGCCGCTCGAGACCCCATCTTACTTCAAGGGCTATCCGACCCTGACGGGGAAGGAGTGTACGGGGTGCTTCTCCTGCATGATGATCTGCCCCGCGCCCGGGGGGATCGCGGTTCTCCGGAAGAAAGACGGATGGGAACCGGAGATCTACCCCGGCCACTGCATCCGGTGCGGCCTCTGCGTCGAGGCGTGCCCCGAGGGCGTTCTATCGAGCGGCCGGATCCTCGACGTCACGGCCCGTGACGGGACGGCGTTCTGGTCGTGGTACCGTCTGGAGGTCGACGACAACATCTGCATGCGGTGCGGGAACTGCTGCGTCTCCTGCCCGGTCAACCGGCAGATCGACCCGCAGCTTGCCGGGAGCGGGACATCCTCAAGCGACGAGGTGATCATGCGGATCGAGGGCGGCCGGGTGCGGATCCTCCACGAAGAGAAGTGCACGGGGTGTAAGACCTGCGAGATCAACTGTCCGAACAGCGCGATCCGGGTCGCCCGGATGGTGGAAGGGGTGCAGATACCGGAGGCTGAGACATGACGTTTCTCATGCTCACCGGGCGGACGGTGAACCAGGGTGTGACCGTCGAGAACAAGACTTCGGCCGAGTACGCGGCGGAGACCTCCACCTGCTTCATGCATGGGTTCGATATGCTGGAGCTCGGGCTCGACGACGGGGATACCGTCAGGGTGACCGGGCCGTGCGGCGATGTCGTCATGCGGGCGGCGGCATCGGAGGAGGTGGAGATGGGCACCGTCTTCGTCCCGTACGGGCCGTACGCAAACCACATCGTCGCCGCCGGCACCTGTTCCACCGGGATGCCGGACTTCAAGTCCCACAGGGTGGAGATCGAACCGACCGAAGAAGAACCGAAACTGGTTCACGAGCTGATGGAAGACCTTGGAGGCCTTGCTTATGATCGTTAAGGACGCGGTCTGTCCGTTCTGCGGATGCCTCTGCGACGACATCGAGATCGAAGTCGAAGAGGGCAGAGTGGTCGCCGTGACGAACGCCTGCGAGCTCGGGACGACGAAGTTCATGGGCGAGAAGAGGATGAAGAATCCGATCCTGCGCGACGGGGATGAGTGGAAGGATATCACCTACGACGAGGCGATCCGTTGCGCCGCCGATATGCTTCTCTCCGCCGAGCGCCCGCTCCTCTACGGGTGGAGCGGCACCCACGGGGAGGCGCAGTGCGTGGGGGTGCACATGGCCGAACTCATCCACGGCGTCATCGACAACACCTCTTCGGTCTGCCACGGCCCCTCGATCCTCGCCATCCAGGAGGTCGGCCACCCGGGTTGCACGCTCGGGGTGGTGAAGAACCGGGCGGACCTCGTCATATACTGGGGATCGAACCCGATCGACGCCCATCCCCGCCACCTTTCGCGTTACACGCGGTACGCGGAGGGATTCTTCCTCGAAAACGCCTTCCGCGACCGGAAGGTGATCGTCATCGACGTCCGAAAGACCCAGACCGCGAACGTCGCCGACGAATTCGTCCGGATCAAGCCCGGCGGGGACTATGCGGTCCTCTCGGCGCTCCGGGCGATCGTCCAGGGGAAGGCGGATATGGTCCCGCGGACGGTCGCAGGCGTCACGAAGGAGCAGCTCATCCGTGTGGCAAACCTCTGCAAGAATGCGAAGTTCGGGGCGGTCTACTTCGGGCTCGGGCTCACGATGACACAGGGGAAGTACAAGAACATCCGAAACGCCATCGAACTCGTCTCGGAACTGAGCCGGCACACGAAGTTCACCATCTCGGCGATGCGCGGCCATTACAACGTCTACGGCTCAAACGAGGTGAACACCTGGATGACCGGCTACCCCTACGGGATCGACTTCTCGCGGGGGATCGCGTTCTACAACCCCGGAGAGACGACGGCGGTGGATATCCTCGCCCGGAAGGAGTGTGACGCAGCGCTGATCGTCGGGAGCGATCCGGCCGCCCACTTCCCCCGAAAGTGCCTCGAACACCTCGCGGAGATCCCGGTCGTCCAGCTCGATCCCTACCCGAACGCCACCACGGCGTTCTGCGACGTCCAGATACCGGTGGCGGTGACCGGGATCGATGCGGAGGGAACGGCCTACCGTATGGACGGGGTGCCGATCCGGACGAGGAAAGTCCTCTCGACCGACTACCTCTCCGACGAGGAGGTTCTCTCCCGGATGTATGCCCTGATGCAGGAGGCGCGAGAGCAATGACCGAACTCCTGGTGAAGAACGCCTGCGTTATCGACCCGCTTCAGGGGATCAACGGTGAGGTGATGGATATCGCCATCCTCGACGGGAGGATCGTCGAAGCGGTGAGCGATGCCGCGGAGGTGATCGACGCCCGCGGGATGCTGACGATGCCGGGTGGGGTCGACTCCCACACCCATATCTGCGGGACGAAGGTGAACTTCGGGCGGTACATGAGCCCGGAGGATATGCGGGCGGGGAGGACGCCCCGGCGGGGAGCGATGCATGCAACGTCCGGCTACAGCGTCCCGACCACCTACGGCAACAGCTACCGCTACAGCGTGATGGGCTACACAACCCTGCTCGAGGGCGCGATGGCGCCGCTCGAGGCGCGGCACACACACGAGGAGTTCACCTACACGCCGCTCCAGGACACGATGGCGAACACCCTCTTCGATGGGAACTGGTCGATCCTGGAGGCGATCCGCGACGGCGACACGAAACGAGTCGCCGCCATCATAGCCTGGACGCTCAAGGCGGTGAAGGGATTCGGGGTCAAGCTCACGAACCCCGGCGGCACCGAGGCATGGCAGTGGGGCAAGAACGTCACATGCATCCGCGACCCGGTGCCCTACTTCGAGGTGACGCCGGCCGAGATCATCCGGTCTGTCGTCGAGGCAAACGAGCTCCTCCACCTCCCACACTCGGTGCACCTGCACTGCAACAACCTCGGCACCCCGGGGAACTACACCTGCACGCTCGGGTCGTTCGGCCTCATCCCCGACCTGAACCCGAAGCGGCAGACGCTGTATGCAACCCACGT
Source organism: Methanoculleus sp. (assembly GCA_041677325.1). Classification (GTDB taxonomy): domain Archaea; phylum Halobacteriota; class Methanomicrobia; order Methanomicrobiales; family Methanoculleaceae; genus Methanoculleus. The sequence goes on along the minus strand of JBAYQF010000109.1, from coordinate 2,670 downwards.
CCAGTTCCACGCCTACGGGGGGTCGGGGTGGAAGGATTTCTGCTCAAAGAGCGAGCCGATCGCAAACTACGTCAACATGCGCCCGCAGCTTGTCATCGATATGGGACAGGTGATGTTCGGCCGGACGACGACGATGACCGCCGACGGGCCGATGGAGTTCAACCTCTACCGCCTCCACCACGACAAATGGAGCAACCACGACGTGGAACTCGAGACGGGCTCAGGGATCATCCCGGTCGTCTACCGGCGAAAGAACCTGGTCAACTCGATCATGTGGGCGATCGGCCTTGAGCTCGCGCTCCTGACAAAGAGCCCCTGGCAGTGCCTCCTCACGACGGACAACCCGAACGGCGCGCCGTTCGTCAAGTACCCCGAGATCGCCGCCCTACTGATGAGCAAACGATATCGTGACGCCGAGTTTGAGACGATTCACCCCGATACCGGATCGCGTGTGCCCCTCCCGGCGATCGAGCGGGAACTCGACTGGTACGAGATCGCGGTGATGACCCGGGCGGGCGGAGCAAAGGCGCTCGGGATCCAGGATCTCGGGAAAGGGCATCTCGCCCCCGGCGCCGATGCGGATATCGCCATATATCCCCTCAAGATCGACGAGGTCGATCCCTCGGCCGAGTACCAGAAGGTGATCGACGGGCTCAGCCGGACGGAGTACACGATCAAGCGGGGCAGAATCGTCGCCCGGCGAGGCGAATGCCTCGTTCACGGGAGCAACGCAACGTTCTGGGTCGCGCCGAAGGTCTCCGACGACTACGATATGGGAAGAGATCCCGACTTCATTGAGAAGTTCGATCGCTACTACACCGTCCGGATGAGGAACTACCCGGTGCAGGAGGAGTACGTGAATCAGAGCCGGTGCATCGTGACGGAGGCGGAACTATGAAGGTCACGCTTGCGATGAAACCCGCAACGAAGGGGTTCATCCCTATCGAGGCGGAGTCGATCGTCCCGAAGAACTTCCTCTCCGACACCGATCTCTCGGTCTGGCGGGGGAACCGCGAGCTTCGGCTCGACGAGGCCTTCGAGATCTCGGTTGAGGGGGATGCCGACCGTCCGGAGGACGTCGAGGTCGTCTTGTCGGGGGAGACGTCCCGGCTGAAGCGGGTCGGCGAGTACATGGACGGCGGAAAGATCACCATCCTCGGCGGCATCGGTATGCACTGCGGCAACTTCATGAGCGGCGGGACGATCGAGATCCAGGGGAACGCCGACGGCTGGCTCGGCCGGGAGATGAGCGGCGGAACCATCGTCTGCCGGGGCGACGTTGCCGATTACTGCGCATCGGGCTACCGCGGCGGCCGGAAGGGGATGAAGGGCGGGAAGGTCGAGGTCTTCGGCCGCGCCGGGGATTTCCTCGCGGAGAACCTCGCCGGCGGCACGGTGATCGTGCACGGCGATGCCGGGGATATGGCCGGGGCGGAGCTTCGCGGCGGGACGCTCATCGTCCACGGGAATTGCAGCCGCCCGGCCGCGAACATGAAGGAAGGCTCCTGCTACGTCTACGGCACCGCCCGGGGGATGATCCCGACCTTCCGAAAGATCGGGACGGTCCGGCACGAGGGACGCACACTTATCCAGTTTGCCGGCGATCTCGCGAACCGGGGGAAAGGAAACCTTTTTGTGAAGGACTACGAATATCTGGACTGATGGTCAGGCACGAGTGTGGGTTCGAGGCCCCGATCCACTGCAAGCGATGCGGGAGGCCGCTGGAGAGCAATGAGCGCAGGGGCCTTTACTGTCCGCACTGCGGGAGAAGAGTGAGCATGATCTGCCCGGGCTGCGGGCGCCTCTGGTGATCGGTCAGACCCGGCTCTTGACCCACCGGGCGTACTGCGCCCTTAGCTCGCGGATATCCTGCTCCGTGAGATCTCTTTTCCCGGTCTGGTGCAGGTAGGACTCGAGCTGCTCCACCACCCGTTCCGCATCCAGGAAGTCGTCGGCATCAAGGTAGACCGGCGCCCGCTCCACGTTGATCACCTCACCGCACATCGGGCAGAGCCTCCAGCGCTGGTAGCGGTCCACGTAGTTGAAGGTCTTGCAGCCCGGACAGCGGATGACGAGGTACATGATTATTGGGAGTTGTGCAGGCGAGTGGATATATAATTATCCATCATGCCCTCTTCCGGTGTTCGGGGTATCCCGGGGCGGGGGTAATTCTCAAGCACCCGATAGAGCGATCCCGGCGAGGAGAATATTTTGGTGCGGCGGCCTGTGCACCTTCGGTGCGCGAGCTCCTGCCGTTCGACCGGTCGTATGCCATGCCCGGCGGTGCTTCTGCTTCCATCCTCAGTATTTCGTTAAAGCAGCTGAGGTAACGCCTCTCTTTGCGTGCATCAAGCCTTCGCGTGAGTATTCAGTACACGGTTCAGGAAAGCCTCGCGCGTTGGGCACGAAGCCGCGAAATTCGGCATCCGTCGCCCCGCATTGCCCCCGCGCTCAGGATGGGGGAGGAGGCCGGGGATTTCCAGGAAACCGCATTCCTCATCCTGTCTCCTCTAACTGTGTGTCGAGGTCGGCAAGAATGGTTTGCACCCCCGTTTCGAGAACGGGTATCTCGTTTTGGAGGATGCTCCAGACAATCCTCCAATCAACCTCAAAATAGGCATGAATCAGTTTGTCCCGTGAGCCGGCGATCAGCCGCCAGGGGATATTCGG
>JBAYQF010000108.1:0-5893 GCA_041677325.1 Methanoculleus sp. | reverse complement strand
GTATACCTTTGTAAAACCACAGACGGTGCATCGACAGCCATAACATTCATACATTCGGTTTGTGGCTTCCCTTCCCGTTTGCATCGGTTTACAACCATTTTACTCGGTGCCTTCGAATAATGGTGGCGCTATCCTGAACGGTCATCTCTCCGGGATAAGCGAGTTCTGGGTTGCCTTGATTGAAAGCTTGTTGATACGCCTCCGCACGTTCTGGCTGCACGACAGGGTGATGCGACCGAATTACGACCTCATCGACCTTAGGAGGGTGAAGAATGACGAGCGGGATTGCAAGTTTTCCAGAGTAACAAGATCTTTCTAAAGGATGTCGAGGAGGGTGGGGGAGCGGTGTGCCGTGACCTATCTCTTTCTTCGCCTGCTCGCCACCACCGAGGGGGATCGGTTGTGAGTATTCTGGTACCAGCAAATCATTTTGTGTGTATCCAAACCCCGATCCAATACCTACAAAATAGTTTGTGGGTACCAGAATACCTACTCCTCCATAACCACGATCTCCTTTTCCGTGAGCCCGTAGAGCCCATACACGATCCGATCGATCTCCCGGTCGGCCTCCCAGCCTGCCTCCTCCAGCCTTGAGCGCTCTTCCGGCGGGAGATCCCCCGGCGAGCATTTTGTTCATCGTAAGAAAGTTCTCGACCCGGGCGATGATCCGGTCGCGGGCGGGCGGGATGGCGGGTCGGACCGTTTTCGGGCAACCATGGCGGGGGTAATCAGGCGGCCTCGTCATCAAGCATCTGCCTGACTGCAGCCTGGAGTTCCGGGATCTTGTTCTGAACAACGTCCCACACGATCTCGTTATGGATCCCGAAGTACGCGTGAATGAGGATGTCTCGCATTCCTGCAATCTTTCTCCACGAAATATCGGTGTATCCGCATTTCAGGGGTTCGGGGATGAGTTTCACGGCTTCACCGATGACCATGAGGTTTCGGATCACTCCATCCTGCACCAGATCATCCGCCAGGAACTCCTCGTAGTCCATTCCCCGGGTATACCGCTCGATTCTCCCGATAGCCTCAAGAATATCACGGAGATAGAGGCTATACTCCCGGGACATACCGAACACTCCGGAGGATATGCGGTGCGAGAGCCGGCTTTATGGCGTCGCGGTCGACGAGGTCGACTCTCCTCCCGAAGAGATCTTCGAGGAAGAACTTGAGGTCCATGTAGGTGTCAAAGGAACGGCTTCCTTCCTCGAACTCAATGAGGATATCGATATCGCTCTCCTCATGCTCATCGCCCCGGGCGAACGATCCGAAGACCCCGATCCGCCGGACGCCAAGGCTCCTGATCCGTTCGCGGTGTTGTGCAAGCGTCCCGAGGATGCCGTCAGCCGTAAGCATGGTGTATCATGCTCCTGTTACCCGCCCATCTGGATAACGCTTTTCCCTCGGGGTTGCCGGCCGGAGGGGTGTAGTGACAGAGGATCGGATCGACCGGCGAGAAGTATGAACCCATCCAGATTAACCAGGGATGATTGTACTTTTTTGCATGCCGGTTTCTGATCAGAATCTCTTCGATACAACACGGTTGTTGAGCACGTCCTTGGTAAAGACGCAGTCTCTCATCTGTTGCCCCCTCCACGATCGTGATCTCCTCTTCCGAGCCCGTAGAGCGCATACACGATCCGATCGATCTCCAACCCTGGCCGTTTTTCCGGCGGGAGATCCCCGGTGAACGATTTGCTCGTCGCGACAAGGGTGTCGGGCAGGTCGTGGGCGGGGTCAACGATCTGCTTTATCACATCTCTTCGGTTGTGGGGAAAACCCGATCAGATCCCTTTTTTCACTCTGCTATTCCATCCTCCGGCACCTGGATCACTTTCCCCCGGACACCGGCATACGGCGTGTTGTTACAGGTGGCAACGACGATCTGGCAATGATTGATCGCCACCTCCTCAAGGATCCGACAGAGGCGCCGCATCCGGATCGGGTCGGCGTTCACCAACCGATCGTCGATGACGACAAGATTACGTTCATCATTACTCAGGAGGACACCCATTGCAAGGCGCAGGAGAACGATGACCTGTTCGTGGGTACCGTAACTCAAACATCCGATCGGCAGGGTCGCGCCATACTGCGGGTTTGACACTTCAACCGGGAAGATATTCTCATCTATCCCGACCGAGTCGTATGACCCATCGGTGAGTTGCATGAGCCAGTGGTTCATCTGGTTAGCCACCGGGCCGGAAAGTGCTGTGGTCTGTTTTTTCTTGAATGTATCCACCATCTCTCGCAGGAGTTTTGTGGCTTCGGCCTGCTGGATGGCTCGATTGAGGTTGCGCTTCTCGACCTCGAACGATGCTTCCAGATCCCCGATCCTGGAGTAGAATCCATCGGAAACAGCCTCCTCGATCCGGGCCTTTCGATCGATGTTCTTCTCCCGGATGAAATGCACCTGCTCTTCGAGATCACGGACGATCTCCAGAGCATTTTCATACTGTTCTTTAGGTTCTTCGACCAGGATTTTATACCGGGCACGGATGGTTTCAAGATCCTCTTTTGCCAGCTCAAGCGCCGTGATTTCTTTTGCAAGCGTCTCCTGCAGGTGCTCATAGGTGCCGTAAGACTTCAGTACCTCGGTATTCTGCTGCTCCAGCCCCCGTACCTGTGTCCGGAGTTCTATCAGGCGGTTGGATGCAGCTTGTGCTTGCTGGAACGCGCCATCATGGGCCGCCCGGGCCTCGGTCTCTCTCTGCTGCTCGCGTTTGATGGTTCGGATGAGCTCCCTCTTCGTTGCAGTGAGGTCGCCGGACAACTCCTCGACTGCGTCGCTGGAGAGGTGCTGCCATTCGACCGGTGCTGCACTGGCCTTGATCTTTTCATCCGTTATCTTCCGAGAAAGCTGGACAATCTCTTCTTTGAGTTGATCGAGTCCTTTCTCGGAAGTGAGCTCCTTAAGTGCCTTCTTAAGCTGCTTGATCTCCCGCTCAAGGTCCTGGCGGCGCTGCTGGAGATCATAGAGTTCCTGCTCCTCCGTCACGCCAAACCGTTCGAAGTGCAGCGCAACTTCGGCAGAGAGAGTGTGCGCTTTTGCCTGTAATTCTTCAAGTGATGAGCCGCCACCCCGAACACGTATCGTTCCAAGGCCGCCGATCGTGAATGTCGTCGGCCCAAGAACGAGGTACTCGCCATCCTCGGTGATACGTTCCACATCCGGGTCTACGGTTACCGACGGATTCTCTATCATCAGGTCGAACCCCACACGGATAGCGGCCTGCTCGATCTGGCCGCTGAGAGTGGCCAGTGCCAGTTTCTGTTCCCGATATTTATCCAGATCTTTCTTCGCCGGCAAAGGCGTTGTGGAGAGGTCATGCTCCCGTTCCCGGAGTTCCGCCTCGGCGATCTGGATACGGTCGATCTCCTTTTGACCGTTCTTCACCTGCTCTTCGAGTCGCCGGGTCCGCTCTATTGCCTGAAGGATGGCGAGTTCTTTCTCCACCCGCTGCAATTCGGGCTCATGGGTCTTTTTCCAGGCTTCGTGGTGCTCCTCGGCTGCCCTCGACTCCATGCGCACGTTCAGCTGAGATTCTTCAGCCTCACGCTGCCCCTCTTCGAGACTCCCGTTCAACTTATCGATCTGTTTTATCCTGTGCTCTATAGCCGCGAGATCGTCCGCAACCTTTTTTCTGGCTGTTTCGGCCTGCCGGACAGCCTCTTCCTTCTGTTTCTTCTCCTCCTCCAGGGCGGCTCCCTCAGAGAGTTTTTGTTTGAGGATGGCAACTTCGGCTCGTGCGGTGCTGAGGGCATCATCTTTCCATCGCAGGTCTTCGCCTAAACCTTCAAGATCTAGGCGAAGGACTGTCACGGCTTCGTTCTGTTCATGGAGAGCCTGCAGTTCTGCTTCGATCTCCGGGATCACCTTCTGGAGTTTATCCAGCTGGCTTCCCGCCTTTGTCCTGCCCGTTGGCGTGTAGAACGATCCATATTCAGCTTCAATCTTCTTGAGAATCCGGTCTTCATCAGGCGATCTCACAACCAGGGAGACAAAGCCGGATAACCCCTCTTTTACACCTTCTGCCCACGTGTCTTTTGGGAGAGGGGTATCGCCCTGAAGGTACCAGAGCGCTTGACTGAGCCCCCGGTGCTCGGGTTTTGATGCTCGCCCGGATGCCTCCCCGCGGAAGATCTCCCGTGCTGCATTGTCCGCCGCATCTCCCTCGTGATCGAGTTCCCAGCGGTCACCCCGCCAGGTGTAGAGTTCTGCAGCAGGGGTTTGAAGAAACTGCTTCCGGACTTTGTATCTGTTCCCGTCCGTCCAGAAGACGATTGTCGCCTCAGGGCCGAGTGAACTTCCCAGTGGCTGGATCTGCCGGATCTCTTCGGTTCGTGAGTTGTGCCGATCGAAGAGAACCCGGGTGAACGCCTCGAACAGTGTTGACTTCCCGGCTTCGTTGCGGCCGACGAGGAGGTTGAACCCTTCATTGAACCGGAACGTGTGCGGTTCGCGGTAACTGCGCCAGTTCCGGATGGTGATCTCTTCGATGATCACGCCGATCGCCCCCCGGCAAGACGATGCAGAAGCATCCGTGCAGCCAGAACAACCTCGGGATCGCGATCTGCGAACTGGTGCCCGGGGCCTTCTGGGATGCGGCCGTCAAGGATGGTGGCGAGGGTCTCGTCCACCTGGTTGAGTATCCCATCCGGGATCAGATCTTCGTCGATGGCAGGTTGGTGGCCGGAGTCGATCCACTCCAGGAAGAAGGCGCTCTCGCAGAGCTCCTCCCGGAGCGTCTCCAGGCGTTCCAGGGCTTTCACGTCGGTGCACCCGCTGATGTCCGGGGTGATCCTGAGAAGGAGCGATGCCAGTGTACCGAGAGAGTGCAAGTCTATATCGAGTGTCTCGATGTCATCGACTGTGCTGATCACCGGTTCGAGTGTTTTCCAGGTCAGGGAGTTGACCCGGCAGGCCTCGATCTGCGGTTCGGCACCAGCCTCGCTGATCTCGACGATGAGCACGTTTCCCGGGTCATGTTCGCCGAAATTGGTGGGCTCCATCGTGCCCGGATATGCTGTTCGTCCATGAATCTTACGGCTGTGCCAGTCCCCGAGCGCGAGGTAGTCAAGCCCGCTCTGTTCCGGGCGATCGCCTGCTATCGGGAAGTTCACCGTACCCGGCAGGATATTGAGCGACCCGTGTGCGATGCCGATGCGTATCCGATCATCGCCACTCTCGCGGCCAGGGATCCATGCTGTTGGGTCAAGGCCGCTCTGTTTCTGGGTGAGCGGGCACACATAGAGGGCAACATCATCGTTGAAGCGGTACTCCTGTGACTCGCGAAGCAGGGTAACATGGGATCCAGTCCGTTCCCAGGCATCCCGGTCCCAGATGCCACCCGGCACCATGGGATCGTGGTTTCCAGGCAGGACGTAGACCGGGATGGGATCGAACCGATTGAGGATATCGATCGTCCGTTTTACAGCGACGTTATCCACATTGTGATCCTCGAACGTGTCGCCGGCAAGGATTACGAAGTCGACGTCCTTCTCTTCTGCGAGTTTGACGATGCGGCCGGCAGCCTCGAATCTTTTCTGCCGGACAACTTTTGCTTTCTCACCGGCATGGGCCGCTTTCATGCCGATCTGCCAGTCGGACGTGTGCAGGAATCTGACCATCTAACCGCCTTCTTTAGAGGTTGTTATTCCCTGTAGGATGTTTAAAGGCGCCGGTTTGGGTTTTGAGAGGGGGTGCGGGGATCGATCTCTGTTATGACGGGCATCCGGTCAACCCCGGGCGATAAAGAAACCTGTATATATCCGGGTCATAAACAGGAGTACAATGCCTCACTCCGAGGTCGTCCCCTGGCTCATCCAGCAGATCTACCGGGCCCGACCGGATCTCAACCTCTCGAAGACGGCCATCCATACGATCCTCTTC
>JBAYQF010000107.1:0-5922 GCA_041677325.1 Methanoculleus sp. | reverse complement strand
CGCGATACTATCGGCAGAGAGGAGGAGAAGGGCTCCCACGAGGCCGGATGCGGGGAGGAGGGTGCGGAAGTCCCCACCGATAGCCATCCGGGTGATGTGCGGGGCGACGAGCCCGATGAACCCGATCGTCCCGGTGAAACAGATGATCACCGCGGTGATCAGGGAGGCGATCACCATGAAGAGAACCATCGAGCGCTCGACAGGCACCCCGAGGCCGGCGGCCACCTCGTCCCCTTCCGCGAGGGCGTTCAAGTCCCAGGCACGGTAGATGAGGTAGGGTATGGTGCAGGCGAGGACGAGGCTGACGACGGCGAGTTTCGGCCAGGTTGATTTATCGACCGAGCCGAACGTCCAGAAGACCACCGCACGGAGCTGTTCGGCGCTCCCGACATACTGGAGGAGCGACGTCACCGCGGAGAAGAGGTACATGATGGCGATGCCGGCAAGGACCATCGTCTCGGAGCCGACCCCCCGGTAGCGGGCCATTGCGTAGATGGCGAGCGCTGCAAGCAGGGCGAAGAGGAAAGCGTTTGCTATGACGAGATATTCTCCTCCGACGACCCCGGCACCGAGGACGATCGCGATCGAGGCGCCGGTGGTGGCCGCTGAGGCAATCCCGAGGGTGAAAGGGCTCGCGAGCGGGTTTCTGAGGATCCCCTGCATGACGGAGCCCGCCACCGCGAGCCCGAACCCGGCCGCGACCGCAAAGAGCACCCGGTGGAGCCGGTAGTCCCAGATGATGATCCCGGCCATATCCGGGGCGGTGAACGTGCCGGGGAAGAGCCCGGCAAGGATCGCTATGTAGGACTCGGTCACGGTGAGGTCGGCCGACCCGAGCGTGACCGCGATACCGATGAGGAGGACGAGGGCGGCAAGGAGTCCGCCGATGAAGAGGGCACGGGTCTTCTTCAGCCGGGCATACCCCTGGGTGACGACGTTCTGCTCCATGGCGGCACCGGTCATGGGTAGACGAACGTCCCTTCGGAGGCGAGGTCGAAGTCGATTCCCTGGAACTCGGTGAGGTAGCGCTGGTGGACGGCGTGCGGGTCGAGGTCGGCAAACCGGTCCGGGTAGAACCACTTCGCGAGGTAGGCCGTCCCGATGAAGTGCTGGGCGCCGCCGAGGATGTCGGAGTGGATGACGTGGATGCGGTGGTCCTTCGCCGCGGAGACCGTCGTCCACCCGGGCCGCCCGATGAGCGCCGACCGGATCGCATCGAGTGCTTCGGGGTCATGGCCCGCGTAGCCGCCGACGGCCAGACCCTGTCCGGCCAGTTTGACGACGACCTGTGGGTCCGCGACGATGATCGCCTCGGGATCGACGACGGGGTACTCGGCGGTCCCGACGGCAAAGGGATTCAGCCCGCCGGCGAGTTCGGTCTTCTCGTTGTAGCCCGCACTGGCGGCAACCGTCGTGTAGTCGAACCAGTACTCGAAGTAGACCCGGGTCTTCTCATCGTCCGGGATATCCGCCGTGCCGTCGCGGATCCGGTCCATCGTCGAGGTGTAGAAGGCGGCAAACTCCTCTCCCCGCTCGGTCTCGTCGACGATCGAGGCGATGGTGCGGATCTCGGCCGCGTAGGTCGCGGGCTTGAAGCAGTCGAACCGCAGCACCCGGATCCCGGGACTGCTCGCCTCGAGCCGCTTCTGGATATCGTCGCAGGCCGCGGTGCTGATCGTCGCGTAGAGGAAGACCGCGTCCGGCCGGACAGAGATGACCTTTTCCATGTCGGGAGACCAGATCGACCCGACGTTCGCCTTATCCCGGCATTCAGGGAAGAAGATTCTCTTCTCGTGGCTGTATTTATCGACGGCGACGATCTTTCCCATATCGAACCCGAGCGACCGGAGCGTCTCCAGCGACTCGCCGCTGAAAGTCACGACCCGGCGCAGGGGGCGGTAGAGCGTCACCGTCTGCCCCGAGGAATCGACGATCTCGCGGGGTTTCCCGTCCCAGCGGGCGTAGACCCAGGCGGCGTCGCGGATGTCGTCCCGGTCGAGGTCGCCGGCGCCGTTCATATAGGCCGCATCAAGGTAGGCAAGGGCCGCCGATGCGTACTCGGTGCGGGTGAGCACCCCGTCGCCGTCGGCGTCCCCGGGAATCCCGCCTGCCGCCGATGCCGGGACGGCGAGGAGGAGAGCAAGAACAAGGAGGAGATGGGGTTTCACCGCCGACCCCTCCATCCAACGACGAGGAGGGCGGCAACCGCCGCAAGAACCGCAAACGGTGATGCAGCCTCCTGTGCGGGAGGTCTCTCCCCGGCGCTCTCCGCCACTGTCTCGATACCGTCCACCGCGACGTGCGAGGCGGCTACCTCTCCGCCCGTTTCACCGAGGAAGTCCTCCCACGCGCCGGTGATATCCCCGCTCCCGGAGACGGGGGCCGTGACGGAGTAGGTTATGTGGGTATCGTTCATCACCACAAACCCGATCGACTGCCCCCGGAGAGCGATCCGGTCTTCCGGATGGTCGGTCCCCGCGAAGGCGTAGCCGGCCGGCAACGTCTCGACCACCCCGCCGAGGTCGATGCCGTCGATCGAGAGCGAGACGGTAAAGGCCTCTCCTGCCCCCGGTTCGACCGTCGAGAGCGTCCGGGTGACCGGTGCGCCGGACGCGGCGGCCGGGACGACCAGGAGCAGGAGGACGATGCAGAAGAGACGATTTGCCGGGACACTCAACATGGTTTTTCTGTTGTCGATCGGGTAATATGAATGTTTCTTATTGTGCTAACAAATCTGAGGATATGGCGGCCGGGAGGCTCATCGGTGAAGGCGGGATGGTACTGGAATTCCCATAGTCTTGATGTTTGTTGCCGGATTAGGGGCACTCCTCATCGTTTTCCAGTAATCGATACTCCGGTGGACTTCATTCACACTCACATCTTCCTGAACGTGACCGCACCGAACCCATCCAGCATGTTCCTGAGCAACTACATGCACAACCCGCTCGACCCGGCACGCATAGCCGAGAGTTTTTCTACGACGATCTTCCTGCTCTTTGCCGTCTTCATCACCGGCACGCTCGTCCTGCCCGCCACCGGATGCCCCGGTGGTTCTTCCCGGCAACCTGCCTCACCTCCTTCCAGTTCCCGCTCGCGATCTCCGGGATATCGATCCGGTCCGCCAGGGTCATGGGGCTATCGTGATCGCCAGTAGATTTTCCGGGATAGTTTTGCGCTGCCTGGCCCGTCTACCTCCCCCCCGCCCCGCTCGCCGCCCGCTCCGTCAGCCAGGTGTAGAACTTCCGGTGCCAGAACGGCACGTCGACCGATCGGGAGAACGACTGCCAGGCAACCCACATAAGGCGATCGGATATACTCTGCCACTCGCCTGTCAGGCGAGCCATATCGTCCGCCGGTTGCCCGATTGCGTGCAGGATCTCATGCCATATCCGGAGGATGAGCGTCTCGTCGTCCGTATCCTCGCGCCTGACCCGGACGCTCGCTCGGTTTCGCATCCCGCCCCCGAGAGCCCGGGCGGGTATTGCGTCGTCGAAGACGTAGACGGTTCCATCAGGAACCGGAAAGGGAAAATCCTTCCACATCGGGTCCTTCTGGTCGAAGTAGCGGACCTCCGGGGTACCCGTCCGGACGGTGAACTGAAAGAACGGCGGGATGAGACGGAGGTGCGGTTCAAGCCTTCGCCGCAGATCCTCGGTCTTGAAGAAGAGGTTGAAGTGAGGCATCGGGTGCGCATGGGTGCACGTGCTGATAAACCATGGGGTCGTGCCGCCGGAAGACCGGGTCCGATCCTGCAATGGTTTCCGGGTGAGTGTCTCCTGCCGCCTGAAGGATTGCGGTGAGATTCAGTTTGACAGCAGCTCCCATGAGGAAGAAGACGGTCGAGACGAGACCACGGCGGAAGTAGCCCCGGACGGCCGCCGGGGGGAACGATCTTTTTGGCGTGGAGATGGCGCCGACTGCACGGTCATCCGGAACGATGATACCATTCCTTCTATTACAGGCGGTCCCGGTGCGATGCCCGGGCGGCCAAACCGCAAAGCAGATTACTTAAAAAGATGAGACAACACTATTGTGCCTCCCATGTCAGCATCTGCCGAAGATTCGGCGTCGAAAGGATTACCGGACGACACCGTGGATCTCAGGGTTTGGCAGGTCGTCTTCATCGCCGTAATCGCCATTGTCTTCACGATTGCCTACCTTAGCCTTTATGCGCTGCTCAACAGGACTGTCTGGGGTGAAGACAGCCTCCTGGTGGCCAGCCCCTGGGCAATCCCGGCCGGGGTGATCTTCTTCTCGCTGCTCGTCGGCCTCTCCCGTAAGTACCTGCACGCTCCCGACGTGATCCACGAGGGGTTCACGGATTCGCTCAAGGGGGGAGGCGCGAATCCTGATGGTCGAACGTTTCCCGGCGCATTCCTTTCATCACTCTTCTCACTCCTCTCCGGGGCAAGCGTCGGCCCGGAAGGGACCATCACCGTCCTCCTCATGTATGTCTCCTCGTTTTTCCGAAAAAAATTCAGGATTGAATCGCCCTCAGCTGCGCTCGGGTTCGATGTCGCCGCCCTTGCCTCGGCGTTCAACGGCATCATCGGCAGCGTCCTCTTCACCGGGGTTTTCGCCACTGAATTTCAGGTCGGCGGCAATAAAAATGCCCTCCGGCTCCTCACCTGGAACCTCCTTGCCGGCACCATCGGGTTCACCTTCTATATGCTCATCGGCTTCCCATCCTTTGCCCAGAGCATCCCGTTCGAGCCGATGAGCGAATTTTTGCCGGTTTATGTCCTTTATGCGATCGTTCTCGGCATCGTAGGGTCGTTGCTCGCGATATTTGCCGGAGTTTCCATGCAGGCAACCGGAAAGGTCATGGATCGGGTGTTCGGGGATGCAGTTCTCACCCGCGTTCTTGCCGCCGGGGTTGTGATTGCGGCCGTTGGTTACGCCATCCCCGAACTGCTCTTCGCCGGGGAGGCCCAGATCCATGGGATCATCGCCGATCCGGCCCGATTCGGGGCCGTCATGCTCCTCGGCATGGCTATCGCCAAGATCCTCCTGCTCTCCCTCTCGTTCAAGAGCGGATACATCGGCGGCCCACTCTTCCCCATCATCTTTTCATCCACGCTTGTAGGACTTGCCCTGAGCCTTGTCTTTCCCGGCACCCCTGTTGCGATCCTGGTCCTCTGCGTCGAGGCTGCCGCCCTCACATTTGCTCTTGGCGCGCCCCTGACCTCCATCCTCCTCATCATGATCGTGGGTACGGCCGACCAGAGTATGATCGTGCTCCTTACGCTCTCCGCGGTCACCGCCATGCTCATCGCCGCTCAGGTGAAGAAACGAATGGTAGGGCGGTCGTAGCAGACAATCCGCTCTCTATCTTTTGCAGCCTGAGAGGCCATCCACCCCGGCGTGCCGGGATGCAGTCGAGGGGGGAAGAGTGTGCAGCTCGTAAGCATATTCACCGAAGAGGCGCCGGGGCCACGGAGATGCTGATCGTAGAAAATAGGCCTGTCGCGCTCAACGAGCAGGTCGGTTCCGATTATGCCGGGTGCGCCCGGGCATCCGGGGGGCTTCCCGGAGACCGTTTCGCCTTCATCGTTATGAGGTCACGGAGAACTTCCATACCCCTCCCGGGCGAGGCCATCTCTCCGATAGTCCCGGATCCGTCCTCACAACATCCCCTGCAGCCCCATCGCGACGAGCAGCATCGCCGATGCCATAGAGAGCAGGAAGATCGTCACCGCCCAGACGACCACGAACCCGATGATCATGAGCGGACTCGTCTCCCGGTAGGGGATGAACCCCTCGTTCATTCCTTTTGCCGTCCGGTAGGCATCGTAGACGCCCCACGCCCAGATCGCCACGCCCGGAACGATCAGGAGGAAGAGGCCGAAGAGGCTCCCGAGCAGCACCATGACGCCCCGCATGAACTGCCCGTTGTAGGCCTGACCGAGACCGTTGAAGAGG
>JBAYQF010000106.1:0-5924 GCA_041677325.1 Methanoculleus sp. | reverse complement strand
GATCGGCGAGGAGGTCTACGTCCCGGAGGTTTCGCTCTTCTTCTCCCGCGAGATGGGTAAAAATGTCATATTCACCGTCCCGAACGTCCACCCCGGCCCGATGGGCGATGTCGGCGGCGGCAACCTCCCCCGGATCCTCCACGACACGTTCCCTGAGGAGACGCTTGTCGCCCACGGCTGCGCCACCCACGACTTCAACCTGGTCTCGGAGAGCGAGATCCATACTATCGCCCGTGCCATCGAGGCGTCCCGGGAGGGGCTTGCCTTCTCCGCCGTCGCGAGCCGTCCCATCCGGGTGGGGTCGGGCTCGGTCTCGGTCCTCTGTCAGCGGTTCGGGGATGCCCTCCTGATGGTGAGCACCCGGTCGCCCGATCGCACAGAGGATCTCGATTACTCGATCGGGATGGCGATCATGGCCGAAGGGCGCTGCGGCTTCTCGGAGGTCGCGTTCGTCGACGCCCACAACTGCATGACCAGCGTGGGCTCCCCGGTCCTCCCGGCGACACGGATCGCGACGGAGTACATCGCCGCTGCACGGGAAGGGTTCCGCGCCGCGCGCGATCTCCCCTGTGAGCCTCTTGCAATCGGTGTCTCGCATGTCCGCGTCCCGTTCACCCGTGAACAGGGGTTCGGGTCGCTCGGGGTGCAGGCACTGGTGACGGAGGCTGGAGGGATGCGGGCGGCCTACGTCCTCATCGACGGGAACAACATGGCCCCGGGAGTCCGGGAGCATCTTCGCGCGGTTGCACTCGAACATGCCGCTGAAGCCGAGATCATGACCACCGACACCCACACGGTGAACACGATCAGCGGGAAGAACCCGGTTGGTTACAGGGTGCCGGCGGAGGAGATCGTCCCCTACATCGAGCAGGCGGTTCGTGAAGCGGTTGCCGACCTCTCTCCCGCCCGGGTGGGGGCGGCGACGGCTTCGTGCGAGGGGGTCGTCGTATTTGGGTCACAGCGGGTCTCGCAGCTCGCGAGCACCGTGAACGCGATGCTCGCGTTCATCGCGCCGCTGAGCCTCATCATCCTCATCCTCGCGTTCCTGGTCTCGATCTTTGCCTACCTTCTGCTCCAGTAGCAGGGAAACGGCACCTTTTCTTTTCCGGCGCCCAATATCGATCATGGATTACCGGTTTGCTGGTCGGATGGGGCGTGTCCCGGAGTCGTTCCTCAAAGAGCTCTTCCGGGTCTCGGCGGTTCCCGGGGTGATATCGTTTGCCGGCGGCCTCCCCGGTTCGGCCTACATCGACGTCGAGGGGATCGGCGAGGCCGCCCGCGACGTCTTTGCCGGCGAAGGGCGGACGGCGCTCCAGTACACGACGACGGACGGCTACCTCCCCCTCCGGGAGTTCATCGCCGACCGTTACCGCCGGAGGCTCGGCCTTCCGGCGACCGCGGAGGAGATCCAGATCGTGAACGGCTCGCAGCAGTGCCTCGACCTCGTCGCGAAGATCTTCCTCGACCCGGGCGACGCCGTCGGGATGGAGCGGCCGGGCTACCTCGGGGCAATCGAGGCTTTCTCCCTTTACGAGCCCGAATTTCATTCGGTTCCGCTCACCGATGACGGGCCCGACATCGCGGCGTTTGCGGCGCTCGTCCGCGACCATGCGCCGAAGTTCTTCTACGGCATCCCGAACTCGCAGAACCCGTCGGGAAGGACCTACTCGGAAGGGAAACGCCGCGCCGTCGCGGAGATCCTCGAAGGGACAGGCACGGTCTTCTACGAGGACGACGCCTTCGGGGAACTCTTCTTCGACGGAAAGCCGCGGCCGCCGGTGAAACGCTACCTCCCTGACCAGACGGTGATCTCGGGGTCGTTCTCGAAGATCGTCGCACCCGGCATGCGGATCGGCTGGATATACGCGCCGGCGCCGATCCTCCGGGAGTTCAACGTCGCAAAGCAGGCGGCCGACCTCCACTCGAACTTCCTCTGCCAGGCGATCCTCCACCGCTACCTCACGACGCACGATCTCGACGCCCACGTCGCCCGGGTCTCGGCGGCCTACGGGAGGCACTGTCGGCTGATGTGCGATCTCCTCGACGACCTGATGCCGCCGGGGACGACGCATACCACCCCCGAGGGCGGGATGTTCATGACGGCATCCCTGCCGGAAGGCGTCTCGTCGATGGAGGTCTTCTCCGAGGGGGTCAGGGAGGGCGTTGCAGTCCTCCCCGGTGTGCCGTTCTACGTGGGCGGCGGCGGGGAAGACACGATCCGGCTGAACTTCTCGGCGGCGGGGGAGGAGGGGATCGTCGAGGGGATGCACCGGCTCGCCCGGGTGGTGCGGCGGCTCGCGTAGCTGCCCCCTCGGTGTCCTGGCCTTAGATGAGTAAACACCGGGCACCGAGGGAGCGGATCCGAAAACCGGCCCCCAATATGCTGGGGCGATTTGAAAACATTTATATATGACCTTATAGATTCAGTTCATTGCTATACTTCTCGTATTTACTGATCAGGGTGAGGAGAGCGGATGCGGATAAATGATAAGGAAGATGGACTGACCCACCGGATGCCGGCTCATATACTCGGATGGGATCCGTCGCAGTGTGGGGTATGCCCCTATGACGATGTCACCAGCATAGCGATCATGTACCGGACCGAGATGGAGCGGCTCCGTGCTCTCATCCCGGAGGAGTTCGAGGTAACCCAACCGACGATAGCGATTGTGTACCAGAAGTGCAACGGGGTCCAGTGGATGGGCGGTGCCGGATACTCACTGGTCGCCGTCTCGACCCCGGTCCGGTACCTTGAGGCCGGCGATCCCCTGGAGGGGATGTTTCATCACGTGCTCTGGGAGGATAAGGCCGCCCCGATCCTTGGAGGGCGCGAAGAGGCCGGGATGCCCAAGGTCTGGGCGGACATCCCGGAGTACCGGAGGATGAACGGGAATCTCTCGGTCAACGTCAGCCACGAAGGGCGTACGTTCCTGGAGGTGGAGCTCGCCGAAGTCCGCCCGTTCACCCCGGCGGAGATCGCGGGGATGAACGAGAACCATGGCCGTCTCGTTCAGTTCGGGTGGAGGTACATCCCGAAGATCGGCCCGTTCCCGGGTGCCGCCCTCTCGGAGGCCACGTACTATCCGGTCGATAACGAGTATGCATCGGGCTCTGTATGCACCGGGAGCGTGGCATGGACCGCCCTGAAACCGGAGCAGCACCCGATGCAGTTCGCCGTCATCGGAGCACTGGCCTCTCTTCCCGTTCTCGAATACCTCGCAGGATCGATAAAGAGAGGGAGATCCTGGATGCGCATGGATCTCGCGCGTTCGCTTCCGCAGGTGATCGGCCATGACTGATGCGTTCAGAGAAAAAGTGGCGATCGTGACCGGAGGAACCTCTGGTATCGGCCTTGGATTGTGCGAAGAGCTGCTGAGGCGCGGGGCCTTCGTCTATGTCGTCGGCAGCAGGGAGTCGAGCGTCGCAAAGGCGAGAGAGCAGTTTTCACGGTACCCGAACGCCCGGTATGCCGTCGTCGACGTGAGGGACAATGCCGCCGTGGAGAAGGTGGTCGACGACTGCGTCGCGGAGTTCGGCCGCCTGGACTATATGTTCAACAACGCAGGGATAAGCCAGAGCTTCCCGTACGAGAGAGCCACCCTTGAGATATGGAAGGATATGATCGATACCAATCTCTGGGGAGTGATCTACGGGGTGAACGCGGCGCTCAGAGTCATGAAGGAGCAGGGCGGCGGCCAGATCGTCAATACGTCGTCGTTTGCCGCACTCTTCTGCACCCCGTACCAGCCGGTCTATGCCGCCACGAAGAGCGCGGTCATCGCGCTGACCCGCTCTCTCCGCTACGAATACGAGCCGCAGAACATCATATTTACCGTAATATGCCCGGGAAACGTCGCGACCCCGATATTTGAGGGAAACATCCCTCCGGATGCGATCACGGTGGAGGAGGCCGTCCGGATCATCCTTGACGGCGTCTCGAAGAAGGAGTTGATGATCGTTTTCCCTGAGTACTATGCGAATCTCTATGAGATGTGCAAAGACCCGGCGGTGTCGGATAAGGCCATGAAGATGCATGCAGCAGAGAAGAGGGAGTATTTCCGACAATCCCCGGAGTAGCCGGCAACGATGATGCAGGCTGTCGGGTTCTCCGATCCAGGGCGGGTCGGCGGTGGCCCTGGCAGCCCACGCCGTTCTCGTCGGCCCAGACGTGCCGGTAGGGGACTTCGGGGCGGTCCGGGTTCTGGTCTCGCTTCATGCTTCCCACCTTCGGGCCTGGCATCAACTTCCGCTGGCCTGGGGGGTTGTGGCGGAGAACGGTTGCCTGCTCGGGTTTTTTCCTGGCGGCATGCGGGCGCTGGACTTAATACATGCGATGAAGAATAGGTAATGGCACTTTTTGAGCGAGGGTAGCCAAGCCCGGCCAAAGGCGGTGGACTTAAGATCCACTCCCGCAGGGGTCCGTGGGTTCGAATCCCATCCCTCGCATCTGAAATTCGTCAGGTAACGAAAATTTCTTCTATTGTGAACCCGAATGGAGATCTGTTATATGCGCTACCGTTCCGAGTGGGACGGTAGTTTCTTCTTTAAATCACCATTTAGCGGTTGATGGTGCACCGGGCTGCTGGCTTCATCGATTGTTCAAGATAGTCCCAAATGACATGATACTGCACTTTCGCAGGTTGTGAATGATCGAGGTCATCCCAATACTCTCACGATTATGACGCTGCGTGCCGGGTGAATCAGTCCCAGGAATGAGTGCTCATATCGGGGAACAACCTTCTTAAATACTTCAATCGAGACGTAAAACTGTTCTCCTGCATTGCACTTTGTAGAGTTTCGGATCGAGCCGGAATGGCTTCCCGCGCTTCGGGTGTCTCTGGAACCTCCGATTGATCGGGATATTGCTCTTGATCCCTTGTTTCCGGTTGTATTGACGGATCTCCCGTGCATCATGGGCTGCATCTGCAGAAATGACCATAGGATGATCCTGTACCTCAGGAATCTCAAATACTTCGAGAGTAGGCTCGTATGACCGGGAATCATGGATATTTGCAGGAAAAACTGTACAGGCAAGCGGGAGCCCGTTCCGATCGACCAGAGCGCTCAGTTTGTTCCCATTTATTTATAGCCATCATAGCCCGTTGATCCTCTTTTTTAGCCGAGATATCTTTGGTACCGGTCGCACAATGCGAGAGATCGTTTTTCTTGTTCTCGTATCCCGACCGAAGAAGGTCGAGGAAGATCGCCTGGTAAACGCTGTTCTCGCAGAATTCAAGGCGGTACCGATGAACCGTCGATTTAGTGCCGTATTTCTCCGGTACATCGAGCCAGGAGCATCCGGTGGTCAGAACGTACGGGATGCCGTTGATCAGCCCGCGGGGATCACACCGGGGTCGACCGATATGCGGCTTTGTTGGGGGGAGGTATTTTTGAACGATCTCCCAGAGCTCATCGCCAATTTCCCGGAATACTGCGATTATCGGCTTTATTTGAGGGAACTTATAATTATAGGTCACCTCGCCCAGACCATCGAGACTACCGGGCGGCGCGAGCGGGGTTGTGGCCCTCTCCGTGATCATGGGTGTGCTGGCGACCGCGTTACAGGTGTGGTTGCCGTTGCGGTTCTCCCGACACCGATGAGGCGACCCGGCCTCTGCGACGACAACCAGACACACAAGTTGACCGCTGCCGGCGACGTTGTAATGACCTGAATCTACAGAGTGGTTCTGCATCATGACCGATATCTTAGTCGGTCGATATCTTTTTCCGCCGAAGAGTTCCCGGTAAAATTGTCCGGTGATGCGGAGACACACGCCGTTTCGGACGTAGATTGAAGTGAGCACAACGGCAACAGCCAACCATGTCTTTTCCCGACCCGGTGAGCAGGCAGGCTCCGGCCGATGAGGAGTCGCCGGAACCCGGGAACAGGTGTATCTCTTCCCGGCGATCGGGGGGCGAGCGTT
>JBAYQF010000105.1:0-5963 GCA_041677325.1 Methanoculleus sp. | reverse complement strand
CTGTTGATCCTGTTGACCTGTTCCCGGATCCTCCCCGTCGCCGTCTCTTCATCGACCAGCTCGCTCATGCCGAGGATCACCTGGAGCGGCTGGCGGATATGGTCGCCGAGGATCGCAAACTGCTCGATGTTGCGGGCGATCTGATCGAACGCCTGCTGCCGGAGGTGTTCGTTCTGTTTCCGGTCGGTGATATCCCTCCCGACGACATGCACCCCGATCACCGACAGCTCGCGAACAATCGGCGACTCGTTCAGCTCAAGGCAGACCGTCGAACCGTCTTTATGGCAGAACTCGATCTCGAGCCCCACGACCGGTTCTCCCCGGGCAATCTTCTCTCGCCCCTCCTCCCAGGCGGGGATCGACGAAAGGGCAACGAAATCACGGCATTTTTTGCCGAAGATCTCGGCAGGCGTGTAACCGAGGATACGGGTCACCGCCGGTGAGATGTAGGCGATCCCACCCTCATGGTAGCAGGTGTAGATCATATCGAAACTCTGCTGCGTGATCTCCCGGAACTGCGCTTCACTCTTCTCAAGGGACTCCCGCGCCTGGAACCGCTCTATCACGCTCCCGAGCCGCCTGGCGATGGTATCGATCAGCGACCGCTCTTCGGCAAGGAACGGGCCTTCGTTCTCAGCAGGCCACTCATGGAGGTAGCAGACATCCACCGTGCCGACCTTCTTGCCGTGGACGAAGATCGGCGATATCTGCCGCCAGGGCGTCTCCTGGAATCCATCTGTCCGGTAACCGCGGCCGAGAACCCTGATCCTCGCGACCATATCCTCCGGATACTGCCAGCCCGAAGGGAGGATCATGGCAACCTCACGAAAGATCGCGTCAAGCGTGATCTCCGGCCGCTCGATGATGCGGGACACCGCATATAGCGTCGAGAGCTCGCTCACCCGCTCGTTCAGGTCGTGCGTCAGGCTCCGCAGGGCATCATCCGCCCGCTTGCGCTCGGTGATATCCCTCGCGATGACCGCGACCCGGCTGACGACACCGTCCTGATCCCTGACGGGGTAGAAGACCACGGCATACCACCCTCCCTCCCACGCCCCCTCGGTCCTGACCGGCGATCCGGATTCGGCGGCTTCACGAAGGCGTGCCGCATAGATCCGGGCACCATCAGGGGTGGTCAGATCGGAGATACTCATACAGGCGAGTTCCTCCCGGCTCCGCGATATCTTCCGGAGCACCTTGTCGTTGGCATCGATGAGCCGGCCGCCGGTATCGAGGAGGGCGATCATATCCGCCGGGGCGTCGAGGAGGGCGCGGGCGGTTGCTTCGCTCTCCCGGAGCGCGTGCTCGGTGCGTTTCCGGTCGGTGATGTCGTAGAGTTGCTCAACGATGAACGCCACCTCGCCCTTCTCGTCGAGGATCGGGCTTGAGCGGCACTCCAGGTACAGCCCGATCTCGGGCACGAACTTCTCCACGACCTCCCGCCTCTTGCTCGCGACCGCAAGCCTCGTCGCACAGGCCGAACACGGTGTTCTCCTCCCGATGAGGTCGTAGCACTTCCTTCCCGCCACATCCTCCGGCGTCTTCCCGAGTGCCTCGTAGCCGGCGCGGTTGTAACGCAGGATCGTATGATCCGGGAGCTGGATGCCGACGATATCGCCGAGGTTCTCAAAAAGCCCTTCAAGCAGGGTGTTCGCCTCCGCAAGGTGACGACAGGCCCGTTCCTCTCCGGTGACATCCTGCCAGGTGACGGCAGCGCCGGAGATGGTATCGCCCATGACGATCGGCAGAGCGGATACAACGACGTGAAGATCCTCATCGCCGGGGTCGTGGATGGTGTACCGGCATGACGCGAGCCGTTCCCCCCTGAGCGCCCGGCGACCGGGATGATCATCGGGCGGGACCGGTTCACCGCCGGGATACCTGAACGATGTCCCCCCTCGCCCGAGGAGCGCCCGGGCCACCCGGTCATCATCGCCAGGACCCGCCGTAATCACTCCGCCGTCGGCATCGTAGACGATCCCTTGCCTGCCGACAGCGGCAAGAAGGGCGTCGCGCTCCAGCTCTGCACGTGCGGCACGGACGGCAAGATCATGGTTCTCATCAAGCAGTGCCGTGATACCCGCCATGAGCCTCTCCCGCAACCGGTCTTCGAGAGCAGGAGCGGTGTCTTGCAGCAGCTCGAAAAGGTCAATTGATAATTCATCTCGAAGATTCGCCATATATTACCCTGGAAATTATTTTTGTGCTCCGATGCCTTCGTGTTCTCTCTGTTCGTCCAAAAAGCACATAATTATGCTCTGATCGGTTACAGGATGCTTTTGTCAACCCTTTCATGAAGGATTCCACCCTGCACGGGGCCACGTGAGACGAACAATAAGGTCATGAATATAATTTTGATCGAATAAAGTAGTTGGCACCATAATTCTTCATCACGGATTGAGGAGGAGGGAGCACAGCGGCGACCAGAACATAGATGTCCGATACGTGCACCTCCATGATACGGTCTGATATGCCGTCGGGCGGTACACACCCTGTTCACACCCATAACCCTCGATATCGGGCTTGTATTCCTCTTCACCGCACCGGCATCATGCACTCCGATCCCGGCCGCCCTCTGGTACGGCATGGAGCACCTCCTTCTTCCCGTTACCCCGGCGCCGGTGGAACCTGGTATCATCGAGATCCGGCTTGCCGTCGCCATGATCGGCGCATTATACTGCACGTTCGACCTCGACCTCCCCTATGCCGACAGCGCCTTCGAGGCGGTTTTGGGCTGGGCGGGAACGGAATTTTCCTTCCTCCTATCGGTGCCGATGGCATCCTGGCGCGAAATGGCTCTTCGTCACCATCCTCGTCGTCAGGGTGCCGGCGGGGCTGTAACCCCTATCGAGCGCTCTTGAAAGCGGAGAACAGTATAAATACCGGGGATGCCCCATACCGCCATTGCGTCAGTTCTGATCGGCATGAAAGAGTCCACAAAGTTCGCATTCGATATCAGCTGGGTGTTCGTCAGCCAGATCGTCACTCTTGGTTCAGGTTTTCTCTTGAACATCCTGCTGAGCCGCTGGCTCGGTCCGGGGGATTTCGGGCTGTATACCCTGACGTTGACTCTCTTCACGATCTCCACGCTGGTTGCCGGTCTTGGTATCCCTGAAACGGTCGTAAAGTTCGTCGCCGACTACAAGACCGACCGCGAGCGGCGGGATGCCGTTGTCACCGCCGGGGTCGTCAACGCCCTCCTGCTCGGAACCGTAGCCGGGTTCATCCTCTTCCTTTTTGCGGGAGAAGTCGCAACGCTCTTCTCGATCCCGGAACTCTCCGGTCTTGTCCGGATAGCCGCATTTGCCGTGCCGCTCTCGATCCTGAACACGACCCTCCTCGGCCTCCTGAACGGATTGCGGGAGATGCGGTCTTACTCGTTCCGGTTCATCATTCGCTCGCTCCTCCTGGTCATGCTGGCGGCGGCCTTCATCCTCATGGGGTTCGGCCCGGTGGGAGCGGTGACGGCGCTGCTGCTCACCGAGGTCGGGACGCTTGCCTTTGTTGCGATGGTCGTTCGCCCGCACTTCCGGCCATCGACCCTGAACCATCGTGAGACGACAAAGAAGATGCTTGCATTCGGGAGCAGGATCTTCATCGCGAGCGCGGTCTACCTGGTGAACACCTACACCGATACCATCCTCATCGGCTACCTGCTGACGGAGACCGACGTCGGCCGGTATGCGGTTGCGGTCGCGATCGCCCGGGTGGCCTTCCTCTCGCTGCCGGGTTCGATATCCACGGTCAACTACCCGGCGATCTCGGAGTACTACAGCAAGGGTCTCACGGATGCCGTCGAGGCGGTGATATCCCGGTCGGTCCGGTACAGTCTCGCCCTCCTCTCGATGACGGGCCTCCTCCTCATCTGCCTTGCCGGTCCGATCATCGAGTTCCTCTTCGGCCCCGCCTACCTGCCGGCCGTGCCCGCCTTCATCGTCCTCGTCTATGGGATGATCGTCTTCGGGGCGGTATCCTCCGTCGGCCCCTCCCTCAGTGCCATGAACCGGCCGGGACTCTCTTCAAAGGTGAACATCCTGGTCGCCGGGGTAAACGTCGTTCTTGACCTGATGCTCATCCCCCTCTTCGGGATAACCGGGGCGGCTGCCGGCACGGCCGTATCGTGCACCCTGCTTGCGGTGCTGATCCTCTACATCCTCCACCGGGTCTTCTCTGTGCAGGTGGAGTCCGCGATGATCGCAAAAACCTTCGGGGTGTTCACCGCGTTCCTCCTCGCTTTTTTCCTGCTGCAGGGCGTTGTTCACCCTTATGTGCTTGTGGCGGCTTTAACCGTCCTATACGGCATATATATCTACCGGGCGGTGTTGACGCCGTTGGATAAGACCGAGATCTCCGGCATAATCACGTCCTTATGCGGGTGTATTACACTCGAACGCCTCAACGGGCGGTGATGGTGGGAGGAGGTGTTCCGGTCCCGGTCAGCCTCTTCAACCGTTCGATACCGCAGCTCAGGGCATGAACAAGATAGTAGTTTGACTCCCGCCCGCTCCCGGTGGTCAGTCCGGCCCTGAGCGCCTTCTCGAGATCATCCCCCGCAAAAGCTGTCACACCCCTCCCGATCTCCGCATACGTGTGCGCATCGCTCCCGCCGGTCGCCCCCTTCCCGCAGGTGCGTGAAAGCCCCGTCGCGCGGACGTTGGTGGATGGACGCGACCTGCTGTTGAACCCCTCGATGAGATCCACCTTCCCCGCAAGGTGTCCCGGAAACGGGTATTGGCGGTAGGGATGCGCCAGAACTACAAGACCGCCCTGGGCATGGATCTCGGAGACTACGTCATCGAACCTCCGCGCTACAATCTCCTCCTCGAGGAAGAGGCCAATGAGATCGCCGTACTCCGTCCGGATCTCGGCACCGACGATCACCGTAACATCCCCGTCCCGACCTGCTTCGCGGGCGAGAAGGCCTCCCCTGATCGTCCCGTGATCCGTCACCGCTATGGCGGCAAGCCCGCGTTTTCGGGCAATCCTGACGACCTTCGCGGGATCCATGAGTGAGTCGGGGGAACACCGGGTATGGATGTGCAGGTCGGCAAACACCCTCTCTCTACCCCGGGACGGCCTCTTCGATGGCGGTGCAGATGTAATCGACATCGTCGTCGGTCATCCCCGGGTAAAGCGGCAGCGTCATCTCGTGTTCCCCGATGAACTCGGTCTTCGGGAGCGATCCTCGCGTATCCCCAAATAGCCTTTGGTAGTAGGTGAAGAGATGGACCGGAGGATAGTGGATGCTCGTCTGGATCCCCTGCTCCTTCAGTGCTGCCTGGAGATTCCCCCTCACGAGATCCGCAGAGAGGATGACCGGGAAGATATGGCAGGAAGACTCCCCGTTCTCTCTCCCGCTGAAAGGACACGTTATATGTTCGATGCCGTCGAGCGCCTTCCTGTACCGGGCGGCGATACGCCGTCTCCGCTCGTTGTTCTGTTCCAGGTGCCGGAGCTGGACGATACCGAGTGCGGATGCAACCTCGCACATCCGGTAGTTGTAACCGAGATCGACGACATCGTAACTTGAACTATGCCCCCGGTGCCGGTCCCATGTCAGCGTGGTCATACCATGTGAACGCATCGTCCGGATCTTCTCAGCAAGTAGATCGTCGTCGGTCACGATCATACCTCCTTCGCCGGTGGCAAGGTTCTTGTTCGCAAAGAAACTGAAGCACCCGATATCCCCGACCGTCCCGCACATCCGCCCACCGCACGTTGCACCTATTGCATGCGCCGTATCCTCAACGACCCGGAGATCGTGATCGCGGGCGATCTCCATGATCGGCCGCATATCACAGGCATACCCCCCGTAGTGGACGACGGTGATCGCCCGTGTCTTCTCTGAGACCTTTTCCTCAATCTCTTCCCACGAGAGGTTCAGGTCGTTTTTTCCGCCGATATCGGCAAAGACCGGTCTTGCACCGCAGTAGAGGACCGAGTTTGCTGTCGCGACGAACGTG
>JBAYQF010000104.1:0-5970 GCA_041677325.1 Methanoculleus sp. | reverse complement strand
GAGGTCACGGTGGTCTACCGCGAGATCGCCCGGATCATCGACCTCGATGTCCTGACGCATCGCCGGATCACCGACCTCATCTCCGAGCTCAACATGCTCGGCGTCATCAACACCCGGGTCATATCGCGGGGCCGCTACGGCCGGACGAAGGAGATGTGGTTTGATGCAACGACAAGCAAGATCGAGGAGGTCGTCACGCGCGATCCGAGACTCGACGATCAGAGACTCAAACAACTCGACATCAACCGATTGAGAGCAATGTTCAGGTGAAACCATGGACGAAAAGGATCGTATCCTCCTCCAGCTCCTGGAGGAGAACTGCCGCACCCCGGTCAGTGAACTCGCAGTGCTGGCCGAGATGAGTGAAGAGGATGTAAAAGACCGGGTCGAACGCCTGGAGAAGAACGAGGCCATCCGCCGCTACGGGGCGGTCATCGACTGGGAGCGGGCCGGCGACGGGAACGTCGCTGCGGTCATCGAGCTCAAGGTCTCGCCCGAACGGGACTTCGGCTACGACCGGATTGCCGAGCGGATAGCCCGGTTTCCCCAGGTCCGATCGCTCCGCCTGATGACCGGCGCGTACGACCTCCAGCTCCTGGTGGCCGGGCCGAGCATGCACGAGATCGCGCGTTTCGTCGCCGAGCAGATCGCCCCGATGGACCAGATCCGCGAGACGGCAACGCACATCATCATGAAGACCTACAAGGAGAACGGGACCACCTTCGCCGGGCGCGAAGAGGTCGAACGGCTCCCCTACTCGTTCTGAGGCGGACTCGATGAAGGACTTCGTCTCGAAACGGGCCCGTGCCATACCTCCTTCAGGTATCCGGAAGTTCTTCGACATCGCCCAGACGATGGAAGATGTCATATCCCTGGGTGTCGGCGAACCGGACTTCGTGACCCCCTGGTGTATCTGCGAAGCATCCATCTACTCCATCGAGCAGGGGTCGACCGCTTACACCTCGAACAAGGGGACGCCCCAGCTCCGGGGCGCCATCAGCCGCTACCTCGATACCCGTTTCTCCACGCGATACGACCCCGAGACGGAGATGATCGTCACCTGCGGCGTCTCGGAGGCGGTCGATATCGTCATCCGGGCAATCACCGACCCCGGTGATGAGATCCTGGTCGCCGAACCCTGCTACGTCTCCTACACCCCCTGCGTTTCCCTTGCCGGGGGAACCCCGGTATCCGTCATCTGCCGGGCGGAGGACGAGTTCCGACTGACGGCCGATGCACTTGCAGAGAGCATCACCGGAAAGACGAAGGCACTGATAACAAACTTCCCAAACAACCCCACCGGCGGGGTGATGGAAGAAGCGGACTGGCGCGCGATCGCCGATCTCATCGTCGACCACGACCTCCTCCTCATCAGCGACGAGGTCTACGCCGAGCTCACCTACGACGGCAACCACTTCTCGCCGGCGAGGATCCCGGAGCTCCGGGACCGGACGATCACCTTAAACGGATTCTCAAAGGCCTTTGCGATGACCGGGTTGCGGATCGGCTAACTCTGCGCCCCGCCCGAGATCACCGCCGCCGCCCTGAAGAACCACAGTATGTCGCGCTCTGCGCCCCGGTCATGGGCCAGATCGCGGCCTACGAGGCGCTCCGGATCGGGGAAGTCGAGAAGGATGCGATGGTCCGGGAGTACCGTCTCCGACGAAACCTCTTTGTCGACGGGCTGAACAACCTCGGCCTTACCTGCCACGTCCCGAAAGGAGCATTTTACGCTTTCCCCTCGGTGGAGTCTACCGGCCTGACCGATGTCGAGTTTGCGGAGGGGCTCCTGCGCGAGCAGCACGTTGCGGTCGTCCCGGGAAGCGCCCTCGGCCCCTCCGGAACCGGGCACGTACGGTGCGCTTATGCTGTCTCAAGGGACAATCTCAAGGAAGCCCTCTCCCGTATGGGTACCTTTCTGGAGTCGTTAAAATAAAAATACCTCCATAAATATCTCCAAATCAAATTCAAAACCCTTTTATGCGACATCCCTGTCCTGGCAACCGATAATTTGGTGTCCGACATGGGATTAACGGGCATTGAACCCCTTTATTTCCACTGGAGATGTTGATTTATTCAGGGATTATGGCCGGACGAGATCGCGCCGCACCGGTATCGGTCACACATGCGCTGTCCTCGAAATCTCGACTGGATCTTCGGTTTCATACCTGCGCTCCTGTGAAAAGATCCGGATATGGATCGGGATCCTGCTCCGGAGGAAAATCACGGCGTGTCAGCCAGCGATACCCCCGGGACGAAAATTCCACTGGAAACAAAGGGGTCAGGAACCCGGCGGCGATCGGGCCGGAGGCGATCCGCGGGCGCAAGGGTTGATATACGATCGGTTGTTGCTGCTGGGGATAGAGGGAATTGCCCGGGTATTGCAGCGCAGATGCCGGGCATGCCCGCCTGGCGCCCCTCCCGGCTCCGGCTCTCCCCCTTCCGGGGGCGCGGAAGAATGGATCGAGCGATGCCCGGGCTGCTGAAATGCTGTTGCCTTTAAGCGGGATGACCGCTCTTCCGGTACCGCATTGTAACGTTTATCAGCATGTATCGCTCCATCCTACTTGATAGAGCAATGAGTTGTACTATTATCGTCGGCGGGTTCTTTGGTGACGAGGGGAAGGGTAAGATTGTGGCCCACATCGCTCACCAGGATAGACCATCCATCATCTCCCGGGGCGGCGTCGGCCCGAATGCAGGGCATACCGTCCGTGTCGGAGAGAAGGAATATGGTGTCAGGATGGTTCCCTCGGGGTTCGTCTATCGTGAAGCGAACCTCATGATCGGAAGCGGTGTACTCGTCGATCCCCGTGTCTTCATGCAGGAAGTCGACCAGGTCGGCGTCCGGGGCAGGATCTTTGTTGACGGGCGATGCGGCATCATCGAGACAGACCACATCGCGCGGGACAAGACGAGCGATCACCTCAGGGAGAAGATCGGGAGCACCGGAACCGGTTGCGGCCCGGCAAACGCGGATCGCGTCCTCCGGACATCGCGGCAGGCGAAAGATGTCCCCGAGCTCTCGGATTTCATCACCGATGTGGCCGTGGACATCAACCGGGCTCTCGACAACGACGAGGTGATCCTCCTCGAAGGTACGCAGGGGTTCGGGATCTCGCTCTACTTCGGGACCTACCCATTCGTGACGAGCAAAGATACATCTGCCTCGCAGATCGCCGCTGACAACGGTGTCGGCCCGACCAGGATCGATGATGTCATCGTCGTCTTCAAGGCCTACCCGACTCGTGTCGGTGAGGGACCGTTTGCAACCGAGATGTCGTCAGAACGATCGCACGAGCTCGGGATCGAGGAGTTCGGCACCGTCACCCGCCGCCAGCGCCGCATCGGCACCTGGGATGGGGAGATGGCACGCTACTCAGCGATGATCAACGGCTGCACCCAGGCGGCGATCACCGGGATCGACCGGGTCGATGCGGCCTGTTTCGGCGCGACGGAGTACGATCAGCTGACAAAGAAGGCACGGGACTTCATCGCGCAGGCCGAGAAGGATATCGGCAAACCCGTCACCCTGATCTCGACGGGGCCCGAGATGTCCCAGATCATCGATCTCCGGAGCGAGTTATGAAAAAGAGCCTGATGGAGATCATCTGCTGCCCGGTCTGCAAGGGCGGCCTTGAACTGATCGCGACCGAAGAGAGCGGTGAGGAGGTGCTGGAGGGAACCCTCCGGTGCGCAGTGTGCAGTGTCGACTACCCCATCAGCGAGGGTATCCCGAACCTCCTCCCACAGACCGCCGGTGAGGATTGAGTGCGCCGATGCCGGAGATCCACCTCAACCGCCGTGGGATTAACTCCATCGAGGTTCCGGGCGAGGTAGAGGCAGCGCCGGGGAGCGATCTCGTCCTCTGGATCGCCAACCACGGCTCACCGCTCCATATCACCCTTGCTTCCTCAAACTCCTCGACTTTCACCGATTTCTTCCACGAAAATCTTTATGTGGCCAGGAGCGAGGAGTTTCGTATTCCCATCCGGGAGAATGCCTACCCCGGTACATTCATCATCCAGGTCATCGCCGGGTATGGCACCCGGAGAGCGGAGTTTCGGGTCTTTGTCAGGGAGCGACCGGCCCCGGAGCCCGAGTGCGTCGAGGCTCCGGCACCCCCTGCTCTCCCGGCAGGATCGCTACCGTGGCGAACGTCCATCCCGGTTCTCCTCTTCATCGCCGCCGCCCTGGTGCTCTATGGGCTGTGGCTGGCTTACCGGGTGGATCTCTTAAACGCCGCTGCGTTCGCGGCGCTGCTCCTCGGGGTCATCCTCGCATGGCTGCGGCGGCGGTCGTAGTCGCCGCGTCGCTGCTGGTTGACCGTCTGATCGGCGACCCGCAGTCCCGGCATCACCCGGTGGCGCTCCTCGGCCGGTTCATCGGATGGTGGGGAGCCCCTGCCCGCTACCCGCCCGGCCTTCAGCGGACGGTCGGGGTCGCGGGAGCCGTTCTGACCATGGTTCTCTTCACCGCCCCGTTCCTCTTCGTCCAGCTCGCCGCTCCCTGGTACCTCTACCTCCTCATCGCGCCCTTCCTCCTCAAGACCTGCTTTGCCTGGCGGGCGCTTGAGGAGCATGTCGCCGCGGTGGTTCGAGCTCTTGACGATAGCGGGCTCAGTGCCGGTCGCCGTGAGGTCGGGATGATGGTGAGCCGGGATACGGCACGCCTTGACTCCGAACACATCCTCTCGGCCGCGTATGAATCGATGACCGAGAACCTGGTCGATAGCATCATATCCCCGCTCTTTTACTTCGGGATCTTCGGGCTCGCCGGGGCGGCAGCCTTCCGGGCGATCAACACAATGGACGCGATGCTCGGCTATCGCGACGAGCGCCTTCGGCTCGGGTGGTTTGCGGCACGTGCCGACGATGTCGCGAACTTCATCCCGGCGCGGCTGACCGGCCTTGTCCTCCTCGTCTACTTTGCAGCGAAGGGCAGGTTTGCCCCGGCATGGGCGGCGCTCAGGCGCGATGCAAAAAGGCGCCCCGGATTCAACGGCGGGATACCGATGGCGATCATCGCCGGCGGCGTCGGCGTCCGGCTTGAAAAACCCGGCGCCTACACGATCGGCGACCCCGAACAGACGCTTGCAGAAGGGGGCGCCGGGATCGTCTCTGCGGTCAGGGCGGCGACGATCATCTTTGCAGTTCTGGAGATCGCCGCACTATTTTTATTGGTATCCATGAGCTATACATAGGAATAATGAAACTTGAGGAACTGAGATATGGCACCGAGCTGATCAAGCGCGGCTTTGCGTCGTTGCCGAACGGCGTCATCATGGATGTCGTCAACGCAGAGCAGGCAGAGCTTGCTGAAGCGGCCGGTGCCGTCGCCGTCATGGCGCTTGAGAGAGTCCCCGCCGATATCAGGGCGGCCGGGG
Organism: Methanoculleus sp.; assembly: GCA_041677325.1. Taxonomy (GTDB): domain Archaea; phylum Halobacteriota; class Methanomicrobia; order Methanomicrobiales; family Methanoculleaceae; genus Methanoculleus. The sequence goes on along the minus strand of JBAYQF010000104.1, from coordinate 584 downwards.
GCGTGGCCCGTATGGCCGACCCGCAGAAGATCGTCGAGATCATCGATGCGGTATCCATCCCGGTCATGGGGAAAGCCCGGATCGGCCACTTTGTCGAGGCGCAGGTCCTGGAGGTCCTCGGCGTGGATATGGTCGACGAGAGCGAGGTGCTGACCCCGGCGGATGAGCAGTTCCACATCGATAAGACCCGGTTCTCGGTCCCGTTCGTCTGCGGCGCCCGGAACCTCGGGGAGGCGCTGCGCCGGATCAACGAGGGCGCGGTGATGATCCGGACAAAGGGTGAGGCCGGGACAGGGAACGTCGTGGAGGCGGTCCGCCACATGCGAGCGATCATGGGCGGAATCCGCGAGCTCTCCGGGCTTTCCAGGCAGGAACTCGCCGACCGGGCGCGTTCCATCGAAGCACCGGCGGAGCTCGTCATCGAGTGTGCGGAGCGCGGCCGCCTTCCCGTGCTGAACTTCTCTGCGGGCGGTATCGCAACGCCTGCGGATGCGGCGCTGATGATGCAGCTCGGGGCCGACGGGGTCTTTGTCGGGTCGGGGATCTTCAAATCGACGAACCCCGAGGCGACCGCCCGGGCGGTC
>JBAYQF010000103.1:0-5974 GCA_041677325.1 Methanoculleus sp. | reverse complement strand
GATGATGCAGCTCGGGGCCGACGGGGTCTTTGTCGGGTCGGGGATCTTCAAATCGACGAACCCCGAGGCGACCGCCCGGGCGGTCGTTGAAGCGGTGAAGCACTACGACGATGCAAAGGTGATTGCAGAAGTGAGCAGGGGGCTTGGGGATGCGATGAAAGGTCTCGATATCCGCGTGCTCCGGGAAGACGAGATCCTCCAGACCCGTGGGCGAACCTGATACTCCCATCCCGGTATACGTTGTGAGGAGCGCGCCCCGGGCGGCGGATCGACCTTTGCGGAATCGCCATCGGTGTAGGGGGTGTTGTCGGCCGGCATACGGCGCCCCTCGTTGCCCTGATCTTCATCGCTGCCCCGATGCGTCTGCACCGGTGAAGCATGCTGTGGGGGATGTGAACCGGTGCAACAGCAGGAAGATGTCGTGTCGGTGCCAACACCGGAGGTGTACCATGAGAAAGGAACTCATCATTGAATGGAGACATGCCGAGATCCGGGGCAGAAAGACCCCCGAGGAGTTTGAGGAGACCGGGATGACGCTTGCAGCCGTCCTTGCGGAGATCCGCATGCTCCTTGAGATAGAGGGGGTCAATGTCCGGATGATCGAGGAGGTCGCGGAACCGGAGAGCCTCCTCTTCAACGGCATCCCGGTCGAAGAACTCCTCGATGGTGTCGAGGTGACGGCCACATCCTGCTCCTGCGCATCCTGCGACTCCTGTGAGGGAAGCGCGGAGTGTCGACTTCTCCGCTACAACGGCGAGGAGTACGAGGCGATCCCGCCGGAACTGATCGGGCGGGCCGCTGCGAAAGCGCTTGAAGTGGAGTGAGGGCGCGGTGGGTTGCCGCCGCCGATCCCCTTTCCCGGGAGATGGAGCGTCTTTGAACACCCCGGGTGCGCGGGCACACTCCGTGCTTTCCCGGCGGGGCAGGGGAGACTATTTCAACCGGGTTTCAATGTAATTTACTTAACATTAACATGCAGTTAAATGATTATTTTTAATAAGGGCCGCACCCCAACCACGATACCATAAGCCTCCGATACCTCCCCCGAGCGTCTCGGAAAGGATTATAATGGACGTGATGAATATTACAAAACGCTGTCACCTTCTGCTCGCCATGCTCGGTATCTGTGCCGTTCTCCTTTGCGCCTCCGCTGCCTGCACAACCACCCAGGAACAACTCTCGCCGTCTGAAAACCGCACGATCACCGATATGGTGGGCCGGACCGTCGTCGTCCCCTCAGAGATCAAGAGCGTTCTCTGCACGTCTCCGCCGTCGACGAACCTCGTCTACATGATCGCACGCGCCCGGCTCGCAGGCTGGAGCTCTGCGCCCGAGAAAGGCTACACCGCTGAGAAATACGCGACGCTCCCGGTTGTCGGGGGCTGGTTCGGGAAAGATACCGGCAACTACGAGACGTTCATATCGATGCATCCCGATGTTGTCATAGAGGGTTTCACCACCGACGGTGGATCGGCGGGTGCCACCATCGTCGAGCGGCAACAGAAGATGGGCGCCATCCCGGTTGTTGCAGTTGAGGATAGCACCAACTCATCCGGCTACTCCGCGCCCATCAGGTTCATGGGCGATCTTCTCGGCGAAGAGGAGCAGGCCGAAGCGATGATCGCCTTCTACGAGGGTGTGCTTGTCATGGTGACGGAACGGGTGGCCTCGATCCCCGGCGATGAGCGGGTGGGGGTCTACTACGCCGAAGGTCCCAAAGGGCTCATGACCGATCCCTCCGGTTCCTCCCACTCCGAACTCATCGACCTCTGCGGTGGGAAGAACGTCGCAGATTGCGCGCTCACGCCCGGGATGGGGATGACCGAGGTTTCGATGGAGCAGGTCATCTCCTGGAACCCGGATGTCATCCTGGTCGAAAACCAGGAGTTTTACGCTGCGATCCAGACCGATCCGCTCTGGCAGGAGATCACCGCCGTGAAGACCGGCCGGGTCTACCTCACCCCGCGGACTGCATTCTGCTGGTTCGACCGCCCGCCGGGCATCAACCGGATCATAGGGATCCCATGGACCGCGAAAGTCCTCTACCCCGATCTCTTCCAGGACATGGATCTTGTGAACCTCGTCCGGGAGTATCACGAGATCTACCTCCACGTATCGCTCTCTGACGATCAGATTCATCAGATCCTGAACTCCTGAGGGTGAAAAGATGAAATACACGCCAGGTGGGTTCGATCGAGACGGATCGAAGAGTATGAACCGGATCGCCAGAACCGTCTTTGCACCGGTCTATCCGGTGATCGCGGAGCAGATAGTCGAACGGTGTGGGATCTCCTGTGGCCGGTGCCTTGATCTCGGCAGCGGCCCCGGGTCGCTCGGGATAGCGCTTGCGCGGGCAAGCGACCTCACCGTCACGCTCCTCGATTCGTCTCCCGATATGCTCGATATCGCCGAAGAAAACATCCGGGAGGCCGGCCTCTCCGGCCGCATCGCGCTTCTCCCGGGCGACGTCCACGCCATCCCGCTCCCTGCGGGGTCCGTCGACCTCGCGGTCAGCCGCGGGTCGATCTTCTTCTGGGAAGATCTTCCCCAGGCGTTCTCCGAGATCCACCGGGTCCTTGCGCCCGGCGGGAAGACATACATCGGGGGTGGGTTCGGGACCGCCGAACTCCGGGACGCCGTTCTGGTCGCGATGACGAAGGAAAACCCTGATTGGAAGGACTTCCGGGACAAAAACCTCGGCCCGGAGAACCAGAAGCGGGTCGTCGGGATCCTCGCGGACCTCGGACTCCCTCACCGGGTCATCAGCGACGACTCGGGGTTCTGGGTTATGATGGAGAAAGAGCGATGAGTCTGCGCTGTTCAATCTGCGAGAACCGTTGCACCATCCCGCCCGGCGGCATCGGGCGATGCAGGATGTACACAAATGAGGACGGGGCGATCGTCGAGCGGTTTCCCGACCACTACATCGCAGTCATGCCGATAGCGATCGAGACGATGCCGATCTGCCATTACCACCCCCGCGGGACGTTCCTGCAGGCAAGCGGCATCGGGTGCACCTTCTCCTGCGGGGGATGCATATCCGAGACGATCGCCCTCCACGCGGATGCGGTCTCCGGCGCTCTCAGGCATATCCCGCCCGATACCCTGGTGCAACGTGCCCTTGAAGAAGGGTGCCGGGGGATAGCGTTCTGCCTCAACGATCCGACCGCCATGCACCGGACCTTCCTCCGGGTGGCCCGGGCGGCCCACGATGCTGGTCTTCTCGTCGGGTGCGCGACGAACGGCTATTACACGGAAGAGTCTCTCCAGGATCTCGCGTCCGCCGTCGATTTCGTCAACATCGGGCTGAAAGGGGCATCCGATTCACGTTACCGTGCGTGCGGTGCGATCTCGGCGAAACCGGCCTTCCGAACGGTGAGAGCCCTTCACGAAGCAGGTGTCCACGTCGAGGTCTCCTGTATCCATGCAGATGGCGGTGACGACGAGATCCGGGCGGCGGCCATCCGGGTTGCGGAGATATCTCCCGATATCCCGTTCCACGTCATGCGGTTCATCCCCTTCGGCGACGAACCACCGGAACTGGAACCGACGATCTCTGAGTCGGAACAGATCTGCGATGATCTGCGGCGGATTCTCCGGTATGTCTATCTCTTCAACTCCCCCGGAACCGGATATCTCGATATGGTCTGCCCGTCCTGCGGGGAGAAGGTCGTCCGGCGTGAGTTTTTCGGGCCTATGGGGGCGCGGACGATCACGATACCGCCGGATCTCCGGTGTTCCTGCGGCTTCTCCCTCCCTGTGACAGGGAGCGTTGGGGAGACGCCTTATGCCGAACCGGGGATGATGGGCGGATACCGGTTCACCCGGGCGCTTGAGATGGTTCACGCGGTTCTGGTCTGCCTCGGTGTGGAGTCCGACGCCGATCTCGCCCAAATCTGGGCGGAGGTCATCCGGGACGACTACATCCGGGATCTCCACGGGAAGATCCAGACTATAGATGGCTACCTCGACCTTGTCCATGACCTCGGCGAGCGGGCCGGATGCACCGGGGCGGCGGAAAGGCTTGCCGGCTACATCAGCGACCGGGTAACGGCGGTCTCGTCGGCGGTCGAGGGTTGCCGCCGCCCCCGGGTCTACTACTCGATGGGAACGCCGCTTTTTGCCCTGAACGCCGACCGGTTCGAGATGGATCTCGTGGAGGCGGCCGGCGGCGATCCTGTCAACCGCGGGATCGCCCGGGCGGGTAAACCGGGTGTCAACATAACGCCGGAAGAGTTTGCCGCATTCAACCCCGAGTATATCTTCATATCCGGGTTCCTCTCGGCGCCGGCCTCCGACTACATCGCGGCGTGCCGGAGGATGGGGCTCTCTGCCGATGCCGTAGAGAACGGTCGGGTCTACACCATGCCGCCGGGCTGGGACTTCGGCAACCCCCGCTGGGTGCTCGGCTTATCCGCCATTGCGGGCGTCCTCCACCCGGAGCACGCCGTCTTCGACATTGCCGCGGAGCAGGATCGGTTCTACCAGACGTTTTATGGGGCGGATGCAGGTGTGATCACAGGGAACCGGTCGTTTTATCGTCCGTAGGGAGCGAGCCGTTCTTGCGGCATTATGTCCTCTCCCTGCCGCGACAGGTGTACGGGCATATGGGAATGCAGACCATCCGATTTGCCTCCTCGATATAGCGGATGCAGACGTCGATCCCGTAAGCTTCGAGGAGGTTCTCTTTTGTGATGACGTCCTCGGCCGGTCCCTTTGCGATCAACCTGCCGTCCTCGAGGATGGCGACCGAGTGAGAGATCATGAATCCGTGGTCCGGGAAGTGGGTGCTCATCAGTATGGCAATCCCGTCGGCGGCGAGCTGATCGATCGTCGCGATCACCTTCATCTGGTTGCCGATATCAAGATGCGACGTTGGTTCATCGAGGATGAGCACCGACGGTTCCTGGGCAAGGGCGCGGGCAATCATAACCATCTGCGACTCCCCGCCCGACATCTCGGAGATGCACTTATCCCGTAGATGCGATATCCCGATCCGCGTAAACGCCTCTTCCACCTTTTCGCAGTCTATTTCGTCCGGTACCGAGAAGATCGCGATGTGGGGCGCTCTTCCCATGAGGGCGAAATCGAACGCGGTGAACGGAAATGCGGCGTGATGGACCTGGGGGACGTAACCGACCTCACGCGCGATCTCGTCCGGCCGCATTCCGGTGATCCTGCGGCCGTTGATCTCAACCTTCCCGCACTGGGGGGTGATGACGTTCAGGATACACCTGATCAGGGTTGATTTTCCCGTACCGTTCCTCCCGAGGAGGGAGAGCACCTCCCCTCTCCCAAGAGAGAAGGAGATGTCTTCAAACTGTTTCGTGACGCCGTCGTACGAGAACGATGCGCCTTCGACGTTCAGGATCATGTCCACCCGACCTTCTTTTGTGCGAGGAGGTATGCAAAGAACGGTGCCCCGATGAGTGCCGTCAGTATGCCGAGAGGGATCTCGATCGCGGCCAGGGTTCTTGCGATATCATCGACGACGAGGAGGAACGATGCACCGAGGACGGCCGATGCAGGGATGAGTCTCCGGAAATCGGGACCGACAAGCATCCTCCCTATGTGGGGGACGACGAGACCCACCCAGCCGACGATCCCGCTGATACAGACCGCAGAAGCGGTGACGATCGTCGAGGCGACGATGATCGCCACGGTCATCTTCTTCGTGTCCAGTCCGAGTGCCTGCGCTTCTTCCTCACCGACCGAGAGGAGGTTGATCCGCCACCGGACAAGGAAGAGGCAGAGGCTCCCGAGGAGGATCGGCGGCGCAATCGCGATGACGTCGGCGCTCGAGACCGTAGAGAGACTTCCCATCAACCAGAAGACGATCGCGGGCAGGGTGTCGTAGGGGTCGGCGACGTATTTGGAGAGGGAGAGGAGAGCGGAGAAGAGGGAGCCGACGATGATTCCCGCGAGAACGAGGATGAGGGTCGAAGAGTTCCTGTAGATGCGGCCGATGGCGTAG
>JBAYQF010000102.1:0-6026 GCA_041677325.1 Methanoculleus sp. | reverse complement strand
CGGTAGAGGCGGTAGAGGCTGTCGGCGAGGGTGCCGAGCTGGGGCACGACCATGAAGAGGGTATACGCGAGGATGACAAGAAAGACCAGTGCCCCGAGTTCTGCCATGACATTGTGCGCCCAGAAAAAACTCTCGTAGCCGAACTCCCCGTTGCCGGCAATCTCGGGGAGGTAGGGGAACCACTGCTCGGTGTAGGCCGTGATGACAAAGACGTTTCGGACGATGTTCAGGATATATATCGTCGGGAAGACGATAAGGAAACCTGCGGCTTTCTGCTTCAGCGTCGACTGCACACCCCAGGCAACCCCGAGCATGATCGCGATGCTCTGGATGCCGGTGCAGGCGAGGATGATCTCGGTCTGGAGGCCGTTGCGCTCCATCAGGTTCCAGCCCTGGAAGGTTACCGGGTAACCGACCGCTGCAAGTGCCGCCGCCGTCTGATCGGCGACGACTGCAATCAGCCAATCCCCGAGCGCGGGTATGTAGCCGAAAGGCGCGTAGATCAGGAACGCCACGGCAGCTATCATCGAGACCTGCATCACCCGGGGGTCGTTGCGGAGCAGGTATTTTGCGGTTATGTAAAGGAAAGGTATCGAGAGGAAGGCTATTGCCGGGTACATGAAGTTATTGAGTGAGAAGTAGTAGGGAAGTTCAAAGAAGAGATATCCGACGATGCTTATCCACCCGCCGAGTGCGAAGTACTTCCGGAACCTGCTCGGGACGAGAAAGATGAGAAAGCAGATGCAGGAGATCAGCACCAGATAATCCTTCATCTTTTATCCTTCGGTGTATCCGGCTATAATTATTTGCGCACCCCCCCGTCCCCGGGCCGCCTGCCATGCAACTGATCATGCGGCATGACCAAGAATTAATTGCGATCGCCGCTCAACTTATTATAATGATGTTCTGTCCACAGTGTAAGGGTCTGATGATATCATCCGGAGGTCAGATGAAGTGCAAAAAATGTGGCTATATCCGGGCAATCGACGAATCTGACCGGTTAAAAAAGACAGACAAGCGTGTGGAGAAGGAGATCACCATCGTCGACGAAGAGGATAAGATTGCGACTCTCCCGACCACGACCATCAAGTGTCCGGAGTGCGACTGTACGACGGCATTCTGGTGGCTGCGGCAGTTGCGTGCGGCGGATGAGAGCGAGGTCAGGTTCTTCCGGTGCACTGCCTGCGGGAAGACCTGGCGCGAGTACGATTGATCAGGCTGGTTTACCGTTTTGGTACCCCTCCCGGGGTGCACTTTATTTCATCGGATATTTACGTTCTCTCCTCTGGTTCACGCGTTCTTCATCGCCTGCTGCCTGGTTTTTTCCGATACCGGCCTCCCATGAAGGCGTGGGTGCTGTATGCCCTGATGCGGCTGTCAACCACTTCAACGCAGTTCTAGTAACCATCCCCCATTGTTTACCCTCTGGTGCACCTGTCCCTTCGACCAGAATGTTGATATACATTATACATTATTAATAATGTATAATCGAGGTACTCGGATGGCGGAAAACTTTGATGTCAAACTCGAGGAGGCGAAGTACTACACCCCCGAAGCCACCTGCAGGGAGCAATCCTGGGTTGGGGATTATAACAGGGCTTACCGGGATTTCCTTACAGATCCTGATGGGTTCTGGGACGGCGTCGCCAGAGAGCTTGAGTGGTTCCAGCCCTGGGACCGGGTGAAGGAGTGGAACTACCCCTATGCGAGGTGGTTCCTGAACGCCAAACTCAACATCACCCACAACTGCCTGGACCGCCACGTCCAGAACCAGCGGCGAAACAAGGTCGCGATCATGTGGCGGGGAGAGAACGAGGACGAGGAGCGGATCCTCACCTACCGTCAGCTCTACCATGCGGTATGCCGGTTTGCAAACGGTCTTACGCGCCTCGGCGTCGTGAAGGGGGATCGGGTCTGCATCTACATGCCGCTCGTCCCCGAGCAGATCATCGCCATGCTCGCCTGTGCCCGCATCGGGGCGATCCACTCGGTCGTCTTCGGCGGGTTCGGCGTCAGGGCGCTCAACCAGCGGATCAAGGGCATCGGCGCCAAAGTGGTCGTCACCGCTGACTTCACTTACCGGCGCGGCAAGGCGATCCCGCTCAAGAATGTCGCCGAGGAGGCTGTCGTCAACGCGCCTTCCGTCGAGCGTATCGTCATTCTCCGGCGTGATCTCGACAAGCCCGTGGAGATCCACCCCGAGATGGAGGTTGATTTCCACAGCATGATGGAGGACGTGGAGCGAGAGTGCCCGGCGGAGCCGATGGATGCCGAGGATCCGCTCTTCATCCTGTACACGAGCGGCACCACCGGGACGCCGAAGGGCATCGTGCATACCTGCGGCGGGTATATGGTCGGGACCTACTACACGACGAAGAACGTCTTTGACATCAAAGACAGCGACATCTTCTGGTGCACCGCCGATCCCGGCTGGATCACCGGCCACAGTTACTGTGTCTACGGTCCGCTCCTGAACGGTGCAACCTGCCTCATCACAGAGGCAACCCCCGATTACCCGAATCCGGGCACCTACTGGGATCTCATCGAGGAGTACGGCGTCACCATCTTCTACACCGCCCCGACCGCCATCCGGATGTTCATGCGGGTGGGAGAAGAGTGGCCGAACCGCTACAACCTCTCGTCGCTGCGCATCCTCGGATCGGTCGGCGAGCCGCTCAACCCCGAGGCGTTCGAGTGGTACTACCACACCATCGGGAAAGACCGGTGCCCGATCATGGATACCTGGTGGCAGACCGAGACCGGGATGCACATGCTGACGACGACGATCGGCGAGCCCATGCGCCCCGGATTCGTGGGAAGGCCGATCCCGGGCGTCGTCGCGGATGTCGTCGATGCAGCGGGGAATCCTGTTCCACCGGGCACGGGCGGCCTTCTGGTCATCAAGGATCCCTGGCCGTCGATGATGCGGACGATCTGGGACGATGACGAGCGCTACTGTAAGTACTGGAACACCATCCCGGGCTGCTACACTGCGGCCGACCTTGCGGTGAAGGACAAAGACGGCTACATCATGGTCATCGGGAGGTCCGACGATCTGATCGTCGTCGCCGGGCACAACATCGGGACGGCCGAGGTCGAGAGCGCGCTCGTTTCCCACGAAGCGGTGGCGGAAGCCGCCGTCATCGGGAAACCCGATACCCTGAAGGGGAACACGATCAAAGCCTTCGTCATCCTCAGGGATGGCCGGCATCCGGGTGAGAAGCTGAGAAACGACCTCGTCTACCATGTCAGGATGACGCTCGGCCCCATCGCCATACCGTCCGAGATCGAGTTCGTCGAGGCGCTCCCAAAAACCCGGAGCGGCAAGATCATGAGGCGGGTCTTAAAAGCGCAGGAAATGGGTATGGACCCCGGTGATATCTCGACCCTGGAAGACTGAACAACCAACTATTTATATACTCTTTTAAGCATGCTATATATATGAATGAGCACAGACCAGAGGAGTCCCTCAAGATAGAAAATATCGTCGCTTCCGCGAAAGTGACGGAATCTCTTGATCTGCCTTCTCTTGCGTCCCGGCTGAAGGATGCGGAATACAATAAAAAACGGTTCCCCGGCGTTGTTCTCCGGATGCAGGACCCCAAGATCGCCGCGCTCGTCTTTGGTTCCGGCAAGGTCGTCCTGACCGGTGCGAAGAGCATCGACAACCTCTCACGGGGTCTTGAGATCCTCGTCGAAAAGTTGCGGGCGCTCGACATCGATATCCCCGGGAGTCCGACCTACAAGGTCCAGAACATCGTCACATCCGCCGACCTCGGGACACCGATCAACCTCAATAAGATTGCCGTGGGCTTCAACCTGGACAAGATCGAGTACGAACCCGAGCAGTTTCCCGGGCTTGTATACCGCCTCGACGACCCGAAGGTGGTTGTCCTTCTCTTCGGATCCGGCAAACTGATCATCACGGGCGGAAAGGTGCCTGAGGATGCCCAGCGAGCAGTACAGCGGATCCTCTCCGAGCTCTCCAGTCTTGGTCTCATCTGAAACCCACCTGATAACTCATTCCTTTTTTTGTATGGCAAGGGCTTACCGGCCCGGTACGTCGATGGCCTGATACCCCCGATTGAGCGGTGCAGTCGTATATGGCCGACCGAGAGCAGGACCTAGGCATCCGGAGATTGGAATTCATGGTTCCACGCTCGATGTGCGAACCGACCGCGCATGAGCGGTGAAACTGCGTATCATAGCGTCATGAGGGATGCAACTGGTAGTCGCTGGGTACCCCGGGATATGTGTAAAATGCGTCGAAAGAGCACCGGGATTGCCGGTGCTCCGAAAGAGCCATCCCGGTACCCCGGCGGATCGCGATAGACACAAACCCGGGAGATGATGTGACTATTCATTCTACGCCTGATAATCCTCTTGTTCGCCGTATCCACTCATCAGAGGAGCATTTTTCAACAACTGCAGGAGTGTGATCCGACGAGAAAAGGGCGTTTCTCAAAGGTTTGATGATTCATCAAGTCATTAAAATCAGACGCAATCGCTGGATCTCCTATTAAAATAATAATATTTTTATAGTCGGATTTAAAACACTAGATACGTATCTGATGGTGAATGGATGAGGTCTGATAAGGTACGGTATTTTACACCCCGCGATGAAGAACTCGCCGAGCTCCTGATGGGCATCGGAATCAAAAGAAATGTCTCTAAAGTGCTTGTATACCTGGCAAATACCGAAGAAGCGACATCCCGTGACATCGAGCGCGGCACCGATCTCCGCCAGCCCGAAGTCAGCATCGCCATGCGCTACCTCAAAGAGTGCGACTGGATCGATACGCGCGAGAGCAAGTCGGAGAGCAAAGGTAGGCCGGTGAAGATCTATACTCTCTCACGCTCAATAACCGAGATCATGGATACGATCGAGAAAGAGAAGAAGAAAGAAGCCCGGCATCAGTTGGACCTTATTCAGAAGATGCGGGAATGCATCTCTATGCAGTGATACAACGCTGCAACCTTTCTCTTCACCGATAATAACTGTTATCTTTTCTGTGTAGGCCGAGAACAGGCCGCATTCCAGTGCACCCGGGATCAAGGCGATCCCCGCCTCCAGGCGATCGGGATCTGCAATCGTCCCGAAACCGCAGTCGATGATAAAGTTACCGTTATCGGTGATGACCGGGCCATCCTTCTTCACCCCTTCCCGGAGAACCGGGTCGGCACCGAGCGCCGCAAGCCGGCGGGAGACCGCTTCCACGGCAAACGGGAGCACTTCGACCGGCACGGGCGCGTTCAGGGCGTCCACCATCTTGGTCCTATCGACGACGATGATCGCTCTTCGTGCTGCATCACAGACACACTTCTCCCGGAGGAGCGCAGCGCCGCGCCCCTTGATCAGGTGAAGAGCGGGATCGATCTGGTCTGCCCCGTCGATGGCGATATCAAGTTCGGGGTGCTCATCGAGGCTTGTGAGGGGGATCCCGTACCGGCGTGCCCTGATGGCTGCCTGATAGGATGTCGGGACGCCGACGATGGAGAGCCCATCCTCTGCTATCCGCTTGCCCAACCGCTCCATTGCAAAGAAGACGGTCGATCCTGTCCCGAGCCCGACGACCATCCCGTCCTTGACCTCTTCTGCTGCCCGGTAGCCTGCGTTCCGCTTTGATGCCGCCTGTTCTGCTGCAGTCATGGACATACCTCATCCTCCCCGCATATCGATTCCATCAAAAATTCCCCTGAGGGCATCCCTGGCGCCAAACGCCGTACAATCGAGCGTGATCGGCGTTATCGAGACGTTGCCCTTCTGCACCGCATGCGCATCGGTCCCTTCCTCCGCATCCTCGCGCAGGGGCCCATCGATCCAGTAATACGGACGTCCACGAGGATCAAAGCGCTCCTCGACACCGGTATAGAAGAGTTTCTCGGCAAGACGGGTGATCTCATATCCCCCGCGCACCTGCGCCGGGATGTTCACGTTGATGACGTGCGCGTCCGGAGGGAATCCGTTTGCAAGGACCTTTTCACAGATCTCGCGAACCACGCGCTTTGCATCGAAGAACCGGTCG
>JBAYQF010000101.1:0-6028 GCA_041677325.1 Methanoculleus sp. | reverse complement strand
TCACGAACGTCGATATCACCCAGGGTCCCCTGATGCGGTTCTTCTCCTTCTCGGCGGTCAAGGTGCAGACCGCGGGCTACTCCGCCCAGGCCCAGGCGGAGATCATTCTCAACGGGATAGAGGACGCAAAAGATCTCCAGGAGAGGATCATGAACTTCGTGCGGACGACCGGACCGGTCGCAGCGACCGGCGGGGAGCCCGAAGGGGCACCGGCCGCCGATTCGGTGGTGGAGGAGCTCCGGGCGATACGGCGGCTGCTTGAGGGGCGAAAGGAACCGCCCCACAAACCGGATCGGCCGGCCCCGTGATGCTTCCTTACTCCCCGATCTTCTTCACCTTCCGCACCCGAACCGCAACACCGCGCTTTGAGCGGAGCATCTCGTCCGCTCCCATCATCGCCCGCCCGGTGGCGGTCGCAAGCGGGCCTTCCACGAGCACCTCGTCGCCCTCCCGTATCCGCGGATCGCATGCCGTGATCCCCGGTGCGAGGACATCGCCCTGCGGCACGAACGCATCGATCTTCACCCGGTAGCCCTCCGGGATCAGGTCCCAACCATCGAACGTCGGACGAAAGAGCCCTGTCCCCGCGTCGATGCTGAAGAGCTGCTGCTTCCCACGCAGCACCGCCATCTGCATGCTCCGCCCCCGGACCTGGAGGCCTTTTGTGTTGATCTCGGTCGCAAACTGCCAGGAGACCGTGCCCCTGACCATATCGGTCTGCATCCGCCGTTCGCCCTCGAGGGCGGCGTTGAGCGTCCGCAAGGACTCCGGCGCCGTCGGGTGGCCGCGGCAGGTCACCTCGATATCGATGCCGCAGGCCTCCGCCGCCATCTCTGCGACGGTGAGAGCGCCGCCGTCGAGGTGGGCGATAACCCGGCGGTAAGGGTGCGCGGCGAAGTAGCGGGTGAGGATATCGGCGATGAAGGCGCACTCCTCGCGATCCCAGTAGCCGGTCACCGGCACGTCGTAGTGCCCCGCCGGGTAGATCCGTTCGAGCTCTCTCGGCACGAGGCCGAGGGGCGATGTGACGATCAGTTCGTGCGCCCGCCGGTCCACGACGTTCATGAAGAGTTTGTGGCTCCGGGAGAGCGAGTAGGGTTTTCGCGCCGAGCAGGGGAGGAGGACCGCGACGTCGGTTCGGGTCGGGACGAACCGCTCAATCACCCGGTCGGCGAACCGCCGGATCTCCGAGCGGTTCTGCGACTCGGCGGTGGCGGCAAGCATCGGCACCGCCCGAACCACCGGGAGGGAGCGCTCCATGAGGGCATAGTTCCGGTCGAGGAACCGGAGGATACCCGTCTGTGCGGCATCGGCACGGCACCGCGACTCCATCAGTTCCCGGAGCCTCCCCGTCTCGATATAGTGGCGCACGAGGGCGAGCTCGCGGTCGAGCGCGAGACGGTTGTGCCGGAGAAGGTCGCCGTCCCGGCAACCCTCGCACCCGCAGACCCCGGTCGCCATCAGTGTTGCCGGAAACTCACCTTCAGGAAGGCAGAACTTCTTCTCTGCAGAGGCAAGATCGACCGCCCGGTAGTCGAAGAGGTCGAAGCCCGAGTAGACGAGGAGGCAGGCGGTCGAGGGGAGCGCCGATGCCGGGGCGTACCACGCGGTGTCCGGCGGGATTCTTTCTTTCAGGACTGCAAGCCACGTTGCGTAGTTCCGGGGATTCTTCTGTGCCGTGTGCCAGTTCGCGACCAGGACGCAGTCGCCGGACTCTGCTGCAACCGGGGCGAGCGGGTGGACGGCGACCGGCTGCCCCTCGCCCGGGGAAAAGTAGTTCTCCACGAACGCCGGGTCGATGGCGAGCGGGACGTTCGAGAGGGAGCGCTCCCCGAGCGCCGGGAAGAGGGTATCCGTATCGAGGGCGGCGGGGAGGGATACAGTTCTTCCTTCCTCCTCATAGACCCCGATCCGCGCAAGACCGTCGCGTTTCTGCGCCTCATACCTGCTCATCGAGCACCTCCACGCCAGGGGCTTCTTCACGGACGATCCGCGCCCATTCGTCGCTGCACTGGACGGTAAACCGGCTTTCCGGGTGCGCTTCCACCAGAGCGCGAAGCCCGGCACACCCCGACCTGACCATATCGTCGTCCCACTCCGGGACCTCGCTCTGGCCGACGGGGAACGTCTCCGCGAGTTCCACCGGATACGGCCCGAAGGGCGGTTTGAAGTTCAGGACGGTATCGAACCCGGGGATTTCCCGACCGTCGAACGTGACGAGCACCCGCTCGCCGACGGGGATACGGGGGATGACCTCGTGGAACCGGAGCACCTCCGTCCTCCGGCAGGTCTCCGAGCCCCGGTAGAAGAACCGGCGTTTTGAGACGGGATCGTCCTGTTCGAGCTCGGCCGCATGGGCGAGGAGCTCCCGGTAGCCGTTGAGCAGGAGCGGGTGGCTCCGGCAGCGTTCGTCGACGAGCTCCCAGAGCGTCCCATCCTGGATCGCCTGCCGGATGCGGGCGATCTCCGCGAGGGTGACGTGCAGGTTATGGAGGGCGAGCAGCCGCTCCCGGTCGGGAGACTTCCGGAGTTCTTCGGCGGTCATCGAGCGGCAGACCCGGCAGGGGCAGGGGAGCTCCGCGAGCTCGTCGAGTTTGAGGCTCCCGTGCGGGGTGATGTAGCGCCCTTCCCGGGCGAAGAGGGCGTATGCGGCCGAATCGAAGAGATCACAACCCATCGCGACCGCGAGAGCGAACATCGACGGGTGGCCTGCGCCGAAGAGGTGGACGGCGGTCGCCGGGGAGAGGCCGCGTTTTGCCGCGAGAACGACCTGCACGAGGTCCTTGTAGCGGTAACTCTCCATCAGCGGCACCACGGCGCCGATGGGAGCAAAGGCAAAACCGAGGTCCTGGACGGCCTGTCCCGCCTCCTCCCGGAGATCGGTGAAGATGCCGCCCTGCACCGGTCCTGCGAGGTTTGCGTCGGGGAAGAGCTCGCGTGCCTCGCGGATACGCTCCATCGTTGTCGCAAGCTCCCGTGCCGCTCTCTCCCGGCCGGCATCCGGCGGGGTGGGGATATCCAGGGGAACGACGATATCGCTTTGTATCGCCTGCTGGAACTCAAGCGTCTCCTGGTTGCTGACTTCGACCTCGCCGTAGACCGAGAGCTGGAACGATCCCGAGTCGGTCATGATGACGCCGTCGAAGTCGAGAACGCTGTGAAGCCCATCTGCGATCGCCTGATCGCGGAACTTCTCGCTCCTCCTGAATATGTAGGCGTTCGTGATCAGGGCTTCGACGCCCATCTCCTGCATCTCGCGGGGGGTAACCAGGGGGAGGTGGGGGTTGACGACGGGGAGGAGTGCGGGCGTCCTGACCATTTTGTCGTTCACCCTGAGCTTGCCGACCCGTCCTGCGATATCTTTGTGTATGACCTCAAACGTAATTGCCATTGGGGTTAAACCGCCTTTTCTTCAAATATCTGCCCCTCGAACGTCAGAACGGCAACGTCGCCGCGCTTCCAGCACCCGGGCGGGAGACCGGCCTTGCCGCAGGTCTGGTCGAGGAACTCCGTGCTGGTCCAGCCGTACTCCGCCGGGACCTGCGGGAGGAGGAGCCCTCCTCGCCCGAGGCCGCTGACGATCAGGCCGTGCCTCCCGACCTCGACGCAGTCCGGGCGCTCCTGCGGCGGACAGTCGAGGTTCCGGGGCAGCGTGAGCACCGTCACCTCGAGATCGATATCGGCGAGTTCCCGGTGCGATACCGGCGGGAACCGCGGATCTTCGAGGGCCGCCGATGCCGCCGCCTCGACGATCGCATCGCCGAGCGGTTTTACGGGATACGGGAGGCCGATGCATCCACGAAGGTCGCCCTGCCGCTTGATCGTGACAAAGACGCCGCGCTCCTCAAGAAATATCGGAGGGAGATCGGGCGGCACCATCCGTTCGCCGTCGACGGCCTTCTCGACGGCGCTTCGTGCCAGCCGAACCGCCGTTCTGCCTTCTTCCGGGGTCAGCATTTCCATCAGAATGGGTTGTATGTTGTTGAATACTTTTAGTTTTGTGGGGAAGAGGCACCGTTCCCGGGAACCCCGGCGATCGAGCAGGGCAGGGCGCCCGGAAGACGCACCCTGACAGATAGGGGTGTCCCGGCGGGTATGGGGCGGTCGAGATGAATCCGGATCGTGCACTCCTCTCCGGCCGGGAGGGGCATACCGCCGTCGCCGTCCCGGGGGAGTGACGCCGCCCATGTGCCCGGCCTGAGGAGAGAGTCTCCCGATTGCGAGAGGATTTCAAGGTAATCCCCCGCCATCACCGTCACGGTGGCGCGAGCGATATCGACCGCCCCGCTCTCTCCGGTATTGATGACGGCGAACGCCAGGGTATCGATATGGGTTCCGGAAAGAACCGGGATCGATGAATAGCCGGCGATGTCTCCTGCCGGTGCAAGATGCGATTCGTTTGCGATCAGAACCGGATATGCGCCCGTATCGCCCGGAACCTCTCCTCCCACGGCACCCGCCCCGAGCGAGACGAACGAGAAGAGTGTCGTGACGACGACAAACGCTACGAAGATTGCCGCCAGCTCCAGCTGCGTGGATCCCTCGCTTCCCCCCATGATAGTAACGCCAGTGGTAAGACCTGAAAGCAGACATATAAAGGTATCCGTATACCGCGGGCATGCGCGGCCGATCCGAAGGGCATCACGAAGGGCTCTATGCCGCCCGGCGGCGGGACGAGCATGGACGAGGTATCCCTACGGCTTTATATTCATAACACAAAATATTATAAGGGAGAGGGAGAGTGCGGCCGACGGTGGCACACCCTGTGCTGCTGAGGAAAGTCCTCCCACCGGCCAGACACGCAGCCGCATGCAAGTGCGGGTGGCGAGAGTCACGGCAATGACACAGAAACGACACGGCCCGTCGTCAGTGATGAAACGACCGAGCCCTCCACCCGGGGGGCGAGCGGCGCGGGTCTCCGCGCACTTCGTTGAACGTAGCGGCGGGATACGATGAAACGGTGAATCCCTGCGGGTGCAAGCCAGAACAGGGCGCATGGATCGTCTGGTATCCGCCCGGGTATGGCGCGTAGCTGAATGCCGCACAGAACAGAAGGAGGCTTACTCCTCCCACTCTTCATAACCGCGAACTCTTCTCCGATGAAACCATTATCGAGCCTCAACCGCCCTCCGGCCTGATCTCGATCTCCTCGAACGTCACGACGTGCGAGTCGAAGACATCGTCCCGATCGTTCATGAAGAGCTGGACGAAGACCTCGGCGGACGTGTTCTCCATGGATACGACGTCGCCGTGCTCCGCCCTGATCTCGAAACCGAGAGACTCAAGCTCGCCCCGGACGGCGTCCCGGGTGTGGTAGGTCGAGAGGATCTCCCTGACCTTTACAAGGATTTTCTGCTGTTCTTCCTCTGTTACGGCCATATCCCCCTCATGCGCCCCGGAGTATATCTAACCTCTTCCGGAAAAGCCGTGAGGCAGGTATATATGTGAAAAAATTACCTATAGTAATACGATGGAGATCCCTACCCCGGCTGAACTGCGGGAAAAAAGGCTCCGTATGGGCTTAAAACAGGCAGATATAGCCCGTATGGCAGGAATAAGCCAGTCAATGGTCGCGCGGATCGAGGCGGGCAGTGTGGACCCGAGGGTGAGCACACTTGCAAAGATCGTGGAAGTCCTGCAGGCCGCTGAGAGCTCGGCGGTCACGGCGGCCGACGTGATGACCACACCCGTCCTCTCCGTCGCCCCGGCCGATCCCGTCAGCCGGGCCGTCGAGACCATGGGCAGTAACGGGATCTCCCAGCTCCCGGTGCTCGAGAACGACGTGCCGGTCGGATGCATATCCGAGTCGGCGATCATGAACGCCATGGAGGAGGGCGGGCTTCACCAGGCGCACGGGAGGCTGGTGCAGGACTATATGGAGCCCGGTTTTCCGACGGTTCCTCCGACGGCATCCATCGATACGGTCGTCCGCCTTCTGCACCACAACCACGCGATCATCGTGCTTGAAAAGGGGAAGGTGCAGGGCGTGATCACCAAGCACGACCTGATATCCCTGATCACCTAGTTT
>JBAYQF010000100.1:0-6032 GCA_041677325.1 Methanoculleus sp. | reverse complement strand
TGTACGCTCACTGAATGAGTTTCTGGGCCACCAGTCTCTTGTCTTCGTCGATCACCAGCATGTGCGTCGCACAGGAGACACAGGGGTCGTATGCACGCATGATAACTTCCGCAAGCCGCCAGGGTGCACCGGTCAGGGCACGGCTGCAGGTGGGGAAGTTCCAGGTGGTCGGGACGAGCATCCCGAAGTACTGCACTCGACCGTCCTTGACCTTCGCAAGGTGAACGTCGGTTCCACGGGGAGCCTCGTTTGCCGCCCACCCAAGGGAGCCGTCACCCTGCGGGATCTCGTCCGCGAGGACCGATCCGGAGGTGTCGAGTGCGTCGAGCGCGTCGATGATGCCGTACATAGTCTCTGGGAACTCCATCTGGCGAGCGATCTGCAGGCCTATGGCTCCCCTTCCGTCGTAGTTCCGGAACTGGACCATACGGGCACGGGGTCCGACCTCAACGGGCTGGCCGTCATAGAGCGGGACGCCGGTGCAGGCCTCCATCTGGGGCCAGGCCTTGGTGCCTACGGGGGAGGTGCCGCCGATCGGATAGTTCGGGTCGGCTTCGGTGACTTCGACCTCACCCATGTACCAGTCCCATGGCCGGACTTCGGTGAACCGCTCGGGGAACCACATCGGGTTCTCATCAAGGCTCGAGCTGCCGTAGACCGGCGCCGTCGCCATGTAACCCTGGTTGTGGTAACCGAGGTCGTCGGGGATCGGGACCTGAACACCACCGACTTCAGACCAGTCGCGGTTCTGGAAGTTCTTGAAGACCGCGACCATGAACTCCATGTGTTCCTGGGCGAGGAATCGTCCTTCCTTTGCAAGATCGTAGATCTTCGCCTTTGCGCGCGGGGTGATGTTCTTGTACATACCGCCGACACGGGGGTTGCTCGGGTGGATAGCCTCTCCGCCGACGATCTCACCGATGGTCTGGCCGATCTCACGGAGCCGCTGGATCCGAAGAGCAACGCTCCGGACCGGTTCTTCCTTGGTGAACGGGTTGATCTTTACGTCGGTTCCGGGGATGTACATATCCGGGAGAGACAGGATGTTGTGGATGGCGTGACTGTGCGTCCTGTTGGCACACTGCAGGATGTATCGCAGCAGTTTTGCGTCCTCGGGGATCTCGCACCCGATGGATGCTTCCATCGCTTCAACGCCCGCCAGGGTGTGTGCAATGGGGCAGATTCCGCAGACGCGCGATGCGATCTTTGGAACCTGTTCCATCGTCTTTCCGATGGCGAGTTTCTCGACACCCCTCACCGGGGTGATGCTAAGCCAGTCTCCACGCTCGATGATGCCGTCATCATTGACCTTCAGGACGAGCTTTGAATGGCCTTCATGTCTCGTTGTTGGGGAAATCTCTACAACTTTCGACAAATATATCGCCTCATTCCGATATTATGGTGTTCTGAACACTATACTGGTGTTACCACACAATTCTGTACTGAAAACGTACGCACGTACGTCAACAAGGATTATGACGAAAACAGAGTTTATATCTTTCGCTTAGGAACATCCGAAGATGTTACAGTTCAGGGGAATAGTAACACGGAGTATCAGAATCCCCCCCTTTTTACGTATAAAAATATGGAGTTCTATTGGAATTAGAGTCTACCCTAATCCATCTCAGCAACGAGTTCGGCTATTGTTGCCTTTCGTTCCGCATATGCATTGTGCTGGTGGATACTCTCCTCGTTCGTCTGTTTTATCGTGACCACGGAGTCACCGGGCAGATCATGGAACTGCGCGATCACCTTACGGGCCATCTCGCGTACGCAGTCCTCGACGAACCGGGGGTTTTTGTGAGCTTCCATCACCACGTAACTCTCGTCGCCCCGCTTGAGGAGCTCGTAGATACGCGCACTCATGGAGTCTTTCAAGATCTTGATGATCTTCTCAAGACTGATGTGCTGGTCGTCGTCGATCTCAATACAAAGGAAACCACGTCCACGCTGGTTGTGTGTGGCCATCGGCACCTCATCGAAGAACGCGTCGATGGTATCTTCCGCCACGCCGAGGTTCTCAAGGACATGCAGGGCATGATCCTTCATGATGTTCTGGGCGCAGGGGCAGGCGGTCATCCCGGTCACTTCAGCACCGATGCTCTTTCGAACGATCGGATCTCCATCATTTCTCTGGGCAACGGCTTTGGCATGGACGTTCACAACCTCATGGCAGCTCGTCTCGCTGATCGGTGTCTCCCGCTTGACCATGAACTGGCTCCGCATCCGGATCTCGGTCCTCTCCGCATATTCATGACGGTCAAGGAGTTTCCGCGCCACTGCGCTGCAGAGTTCCTCTATCTCCGTTACCTCCCCGTCGATAGCCTGCTGGAGGACCTCATCGATCACCTCGAAGTTCCGGGAGAGGTTCGCCCCTTTGAGGCTTCCCGGGAGATCGACGAAGACGTCGAACTTGGAGATGAAGATGACCGGCCGCTTACCTTGCCGGGCGACCTCAACGAGTTTCTGGACGTTCTTAACACCCACCCTGGTCAGGTTGATACGGACCTCCGGCAGGCTGGACTGGACATCTGGCAGTTCCATTACAAATCCTCAAGTAGCGTGTTGAGAGTAAGGTTTCTCTTCATCAACCTTAAAGTGACCCTCAGTGCACCAACGAAGTTCCCCGATATAATATTTATCAGGTTTGCTGTCCAACCGGGTGTGAAAGCCTATGGTGCAGAAATACTATGAGTCCGATGCGGACCCTCGCGCCCTCGCCGGCAAGACCATCGCCGTCATCGGCTATGGTTCCCAGGGTCGTGGCCAGGCGCTGAATTTGCGTGATTCCGGGTGCCGGGTCATCATCGGCTTGCGGCCCGGCAGCAGCTGGCAGAGAGCATCCGAAGACGGTTTTGAAGTATACTCCGTGGCGGAAGCGGTCAAACGTGCCGACGTCATCCAGATCCTTCTCCCCGACGAGAGCCAGGGAGCAATCTACCGTGCCGAGATCAGCCCCAACATCAAAGAAAACGCCTGCCTGATGTTTTCTCACGGCTTCAATATTCACTACGGTCAGATCACCCCTCCGCCCACCGTCGATGTGGTCATGGTCGCGCCGAAAGGGCCCGGCCATATGGTCCGCCGAACTTACGAGGAGGGAAAGGGTGTTCCCGCCCTCATCGCCGTCCACCAGGATGCTACGGGGGATGCACGAGCCATAGCGCTCGCTTACGCGCGGGGGATCGGTGCGACCCGCGCGGTTGTATTCGAGACGACGTTTGCCGAGGAGACCGAGACCGACCTCTTCGGGGAGCAGGCTGTCCTCTGCGGCGGGATCACCTCGCTCATCAAGGCCGGGTTCGAGACCCTGGTGGACGCCGGATACGCGCCCGAGATGGCGTATCTCGAGGTCCTGCACGAGACAAAACTCATCGTCGACCTGATCTACGAGGGCGGGTTCACGAAGATGCGCGACTCGATCAGCAACACCGCCCAGTACGGCGACCTGACGCGCGGCCCCCGCGTCATCGGGCCAGAGACCTACGCGGCGATGCAGGAGATCCTCGAGGAGATCCAGAACGGCGAGTTCGCACGCGAGTGGATGCTTGAGAACATGGTGAACCGCCCGGTCTTCACCGCGCTGACGCGGGCCGACGAAGAGCACCTGATCGAGCAGGTGGGCGCGGAGATCCGCTCGTTCATGCCGCAGTTCAAGAAATAACCCTCTTTTTTTGGCCGGTATTTGTTTATGCCCGGCAGTGCCACCCACCATTATGTCCGCCTGCATCATCTACCACTCCGAGACCGGCCACACCCGGGCGGTGGCGGAGCAGCTCGCCTCCCTCGTCGGCGGCGATCTCGTCGAGGTGAAGGATCGTACCCACTACTCAAAGATCGGTATGTACCTCAAAGGCGGCCGCCGGGCCGTGAAAGGGGAACTTGCCACCATCGAGCCAGCCACGATCGACGTTGCCGGCTATGATGCCGTCGTCGTCGGGAGCCCGGTCTGGGCGATGAACCCGACACCTGCGATCAATGCCGCGATCAACGCTCTCGTGGGCATCGAGGGGAAATCTGTGGTCGTCTTCTGCACTTTCGGCGGGTCTCCGGGAAGGACGCTTGAGACGATGACGGCGATGCTTGCCGGTCGGGGTGCCGACGTCCGGGGCGCCGTCCCGTTCACGGCGAAGGATGCGCAGAAGGGGAAGGGAGTGGGGGCGCTCGCCGATCTCGTCCGCCGGGCGGTCACCTAGGAGCGCATCGTCCGGGTCGTCGTCGAGAGCGCCGTCTCGACCTCTCCGGGGGTGATGACGACGGTCTCATCCTTCAGGCGGAGGGTGAGCGCATCGCCGCCGACCGCCCCGATGATCCGGTGCTTTACCCCGGCGAGGGCGGACCCATCCCTGACCGCGACCAGGAACCGGCCGCAGGTCTCGGAGAAGAGTTCCACGAAGGGGTCGCCGGCGAGCGTGACGTCCGCACAGGGTGCCATCTTCGCAAGCGCCGCGATGAGACCGCCCCGGGAGAGATCCGTCGCGCTCGTGATCTTCCCCACCGCGACCTGGTCCCGGACGACGGCAACGATGGCCGGATCCGCCATTGCAGGTGCCGGACCGCCGCACCCGCTGATCGCGTCGAGGACGGATCCGCCGAAATCGGGCAGCGCTGCACCGATGAGAGCGAGCGAATCCCCTTTGGCAGGAGCCGTCCATTCGTGGATATCCCCGCGCCCAACCATCCCTATCGACGGTGTGGGCTTGATCCGTGTTCCGAACTCGTTGCTTACGTTGTAGAGCGAGACGTTGCCGCCGACGACCGGGACGCCCATCCTCCGCGCCGCCTCTCCGATGCCGAGGATGCACTGCTCAATCTGCCACGCGATCTCCGGGTGTTCGGGGCTTGCGAAGTTCAGGCAGTCGACGATGCAGAGCGGGTCGGCGCCGAGGCAGGCGAGATTGCTTGCGTTCTCGATGACGGCGTTCGCCGCCCCTTCAAAGGGCTTCAGGTAGATCTGGGAGGGGTTGCAGCCGCAGGAGAGGACGAGCGCCTTGTCCTCCAGGCGAAGGACGGCGGCGTCGTGGGAGAGCGAGACCGAGCGAGAACCCCTGTCGTACTGCTCGTAAACCCAGTCTTTCCGGGCCACGTCCGGGTGCGCGAGGACGCGGAGCGCAAGGTCTTTTATCGGCGCCTCCGGACGGACGAACGGCGTTTCCGCCGAGTAGGGTTTCGTCTCTCGGGCACAGAGCGGTGCTCCGCCGACCAGGAGATCGATGGGGAGGTCGGCGACGATCTCGCCGTGGAACCTCACGATGTAGCGGGGCTCATTGATCACCTCGCCGACCTCGCTCCAGGCGAGACCGTGCTTCTCCGCGATCTCCCCCATCCGGGTGACGTCTTCGGGCGCCACCTCGACGAGCATCCGCTCCTGCGACTCGGCAAGCATGATCTCCCGCGGCACCATCCCGGTCTCGCGGAGGTGGACCCGGTCGGCGTGGATGATCGCCCCGAAGGTGCTCGCCATCTCGCTCGACGCCCCGGCAAGCCCCGCCGCCCCGAGGTCGCGGCAGGAGAGGACGTTTCCCGTCTCCGCCATACCGAGGATGGCCTCGATGAGGCGTTTTTCCACGTACGGATCGCCGGTTACGGCAACAGACTCCCCGGCAAGGTCGCGGGAGGCAAACGATGCCCCACCAAGCCCGTCCCGGCCGGTGGCGGCGCCGACGAGAACGAGGCGGTTCCCGGGCCGTTTCACCCGGGCGGTGATGTAACGGTTCGGATCCACTGTTCCGACGCAGACGACGTTTACGAGCGGATTACCCGAGTAGGAGGGATCGAAGACGAGTTCGCCCCGAACGACCGGCACACCGATACCGCTGCCGTAATCGGCGATCCCGGCGACGGCCTGAGCAAAGAGGGAGCGGTTCTTCTCGCCGTCAAGCGGCCCGAAGTAGAGCGGATCCATCAGGGCGACGGGGCGGGCGCCCATCGAGAGGATATCGCGGACGATCCCCCCGACTCCGGTGGCGGCGCCGTTGTAGGGGTCGACGTAACTCGGGTGGTTGTGGCTCTCCATCCCGATGGCAAGGGCG
>JBAYQF010000099.1:0-6043 GCA_041677325.1 Methanoculleus sp. | reverse complement strand
CATCAAAGACGATCCGGTGTTCTGTAAGGGATTCACCGGCAAACACAGTGTCGGCGTGATTCCTGAGTGCCTCGTATACCGGGCGATCCGAGACGAAGAGTCCTCGGGCGATCGCGCCGGCCCGCTCTTCGACGGCAAACGACCGTATGCGGATCTCAGTCACCAGCTCTCCGCCGTCATATAACAGGATCAGAAAAAAAGGACCGGATTTCGAGACGATCAAAACCGACTCATCAAGAGAGAAGAGGTCACCCATCCCCGCTTTCCCGCGGGTGACGTATCCGGCTCCAATTGAGAACGCCATATCCCGTGCAAGGGTGCGCACCTCAGGGGCCGGTTTACGCGACGTCGTGACGACCGTCATCGAGCCTTCAGATCTTTTATTCCAGCTCCGCGTTCCTTGAAGAGGATGCGGTGCCCGCAGTAGGGGCAGCGTATATTGACGTCAATCTCCACTTTTTGTTTACAGCGAGCGCACTTATAGGCAGCCACGACCGATTAACCCTCCCTCTGCAACGCCCGCTCGATGCTCCGCGCGGCGATACGCATCGCCGGGGTCTCCGGGACGTAGCTGCCGCCGGCGAACTTGAACCCGCACTTGCGGCATGTCCAGATGCCAGTTCCCTCACGTTTGACCGCTTCCTGGTCGCAACGGGGGCACGTATGCTTCGCGCGGGAGATTGTCTCTATCTGGTTGATCCTCTTACGGATAAACCGACCATACCTCGGGCCAAAACGCCCGGAACTTTTGACTACCCTGCCCTTCGCACGCTGTTTGCGACTTGCCATTTCGCGTACCTCTTGTATGTCCTCTTATTTTTGTTTTGTCGATTAATATAGTTACTCACGACACCCGTTCGACAATCCGGGTCTCCGCATTTCCTCTGGTGATCTTGTTCACCAGGTCGTAGAACTCTTCCTGGACACCCGCCGGAATCCTGACGACCGCGATCCACGATCCATCCTTCTGCCACTCATCCCGCTCAAGCGTTCCCGCGGTCGTGATCTCATACGCCCGTGCGGTATAGTCGGCAGGGATCCTCACGGCGATCCGGATCTCCTCAAACCGGATGGGGAGGAGCGGGCGGAGCGCCTTGACCACCTCTTTGACCTGCTCCTCGACGGATTTGAAGGGATCGATATTCACCCTTGCCTCTTCCATCGCAAGCTGGATACGCTGAGGGGGGTGCGGGTACCCCGACTGCGGGTTTACGGCGTTCCTCGCGATGAACGTGATGACCCGGTTCCGCTTCTCCGCGATGAGGTTGCGGCGCTGCTCCGCCGTGAGCTGGATCTCGCCTTTTTTGATGATCTTGAGTGCTGCCGGCTCAAACTCGGTCGTCTTGAAGACCTTCAGGAGGGCCTCGTCAGAGGCCCGCTCGGCATGGGCGGCGTTTGAGAAGATGGAGTCGGCAGCAACGACATCCTCAAGATCGACCTCCTCGCCCTGCCGGATGCGCATGGCCTGGTTGGGGTCGACGAGGAGTTCGAACCGCTCTCCATAGCTCTCAAGCCGCGCCACTACTGCCTGGTCGAGGGGGATCATACGGATGACGCTCACTCTTCGAACTGGTCGACGTACGTCTTTACCTCGTCTTTCTCCAGCTTCCGGAACTCCCGGGTCTCGATAGAGACAAGACCGATCTCAATGGCGCTCACGTCGAGTTTGCCTTCCGTCGCGGCATGCAGAGCCTTGATCCCGAGCCCGATGGCACCGGCGAAGTCGGCGTCCTCCTGGTACTCGTCCTCAAAGACCTTCATGACCGCAGGCCGGCCGGTTCCGATGCCGGTCGCCTTGTACTCGAGCAGCGTGCCGCTCGGATCGGTCTCGAAGAGCCGGGCCTCCCCGTCGCTGACTCCTGCGATCAAGAGGGCGGTCCCGTAGGGGCGAGCGCCGCCGAATTGGGTGTAGGTCTGCATATGATCGCAGAGTTTCTTCGCAAGAATCTCGACGTTGATAGGCTCGTTGTAGGAGACACGGTTGATCTGCGCCTCGACTCTTGCCCGATCCACAAGGGACCGCGCATCGCCGACGAGGCCGGAGGATGCAACGCCGATATGCGCGTCGATCTTGAAGATCTTCTCGATAGATACGGGTTCGAGGAGACGGGACGTCACCCGCTTATCGACGATCAGCACGACTCCCTCCCGGCACTTGATTCCAACGGCCGTCGTACCCCGTTTCACTGCCTCTCTGGCGTATTCGACCTGGTAAAGCCTTCCGTCCGGACTGAACACCGTGATCGCCCGGTCATATCCCATCTGATATTGTGGTTGCATTATCGTTCCTCCAAATCGGCTCCGGTGAAAAACAATGACTTCTGATGCTTAATACCTTTTTCAACCAAATCAACCTTTTGACGCGGATAGCGATAGGCCGTGAAATAGGTTTCCCCGATCTTCACGCCCTCGTCCGTAGAGAGGTGCCGTATCGGTCTCATCCGGCGCTGCAGGGCATGGATCGTTCCTGAGACGGCGACCGTCCGGAGCGCGATCCGTTCATCGGCAGCTGTGGTGACTGTTGCAAGTGCGGTAGCGATATCCTTCTCGGTTCCCCGCCGGCACCGGACAACGGCGTACCCCCCTTCGCAGAAGACCACCGCCGGCTGCGCAAGACCGGCGACCGCATCGCCGAGAAGCGAGGTCACGGCCTCAATGACCGCGAGGTACACCTGTTTCTGGTCTACCCGTGTCCCGTGGGGGTGGATTCGCACAAGGATGTAGCGCCGCTTCGTCCGCATCGCCGGTGGCCGCGGCCTCATTCGATCACCCTCACAGGCCGGTGCGGTTCGATGATCCGTCCGATGGATGAGAGCGCTTCGGTCACTTCCGTTCCGGTCATGCCGAAGAGCGCACAGAGGCCACGGATGTCGCGAACCGATCGCTGCCCGAGTATCGAGCAGGCATCGGACGATATCGTCAGAAAAAAACCGTATCGCCGTTGCAACGAGAGGATATCCGCATACTGCTGCAACACCCTCTGACGTTTTGTCCCGCGAAAGTGGATGATGGGCGCCATCGAGATATCCACAGCTACGCCCTGCTCCGCCGCCGTCCGCGCAGCGACATGATCGAAGGCGTTTCTCCGGGCGGCGTGAATGCCTCTGACGACATTCACCTCTTTTATAGAGACGGCTGCCCGGTTGAAGGCGACGTCCCCGGCATCGACGTAGATGACATCGGCCCGTCGGACGGCGGGGTCGCGTACCTTCTTCAAAACCTCTTTTATCGACGTGGCGCCGATCACGGCTCCCCGGAGAACCTCGATGCCGGATGGCTGACATACGGCATCTCCGATAACAACGACGCTATCGAACCCGAGTTCCCCCGCTTCGAGCGCCATTCGCGCAATCGTCGAGTCACCGGCAGGATAAGGATGCATACCGGCATCTGTGATCTTCATCGTGGGCAGGCCGTATAAAAAAAGGATTATTTATTTGCCGCGGTTCGCGTGAGACCGGATGCTCGGGCGGGTCTTTTCGGTCCCGCGCCCGCGTGTCCGCATTCCGCGCCCCTTGACGCCGGCAGAGGTCTTGCCACGCTCCGCCCGACCCCGGTGAGTCGGGTTCGCGATCCACGCAAGGTTGCGGTCGCTCTTGATCGACGGGTGGTGCCCATCGACCATGATGACCTCGAACCACCTGGAGCGACCGTCCTCACCGACCCAGTAGGAGTTCAGGGCTTCCATGTTCGGGAACCTGCGGGATGCACGCTCCTCGGCCATGCGCTGCAGACTCTTTGCCGGGGTCATCCGGCGCATACCCATGCGCGCGGTCCTGCGTCCACGGGTGTACCGGGGTTTCCTCCGGCCGCCGCGGCGGATCTTGACCCGCACGACGACGATCCCCTGTTTTGCCTTGTAACCGAGCGACCGTGCCCTGTCGATCCGGGTCGGACGCTCCACGCGCACAATACTCCCTTCGCGCCGCCAGGTCTGGAGCCGCTCCCAGAGGAGGGCTTTCACTTCCGACCGATCGGGCCGTTTCCATGCCTCACGTACGTAGGCATACATCGATTTTGCCATGTTTTAAATCACCTCAGGTTCAGCGTTTCCGCCACATTCCTTTCCGGGACGTATCCCGTGGTTCCTAACAGGTTGACGGGAGCAGGGATAAAGGATTGCTCTCGCTGCTCCGGCCTGCAGGAGAACCTATACCCCTTTGCGCTTCTCCACAACGCGGATGGCATCCATCCGGGTGGCCGGATACTGCCCGTTCTCATCCTTCTCCGCCGATTTGACCATATCCCATATGGTGAGAAGGGCGGCTGAGACGCCGGTGAGCGCCTCCATCTCGACGCCCGTCCTCCCGTAGGACTTCACGCGGGCAATCGCCTCGATGTAGCCGTCGCTCTCTTCAAACTCGATCGTGATGCCCGCAAGCGGTATGGGGTGGCACATGGGGATGAGGCGCGGCGTATCCTTCACCGCGAGGGTTGCCGCCACCCGTGCGGTCGCGAGCACGTTGCCCTTGACCGAGGTTCCCTCCCGGATGGCGCGGAGCGTCTCGCTCCGGAGGTAGATCCTGCCGCTCGCAACCGCTTCCCGGACGACCTCGGTCTTTCCCGAGATGTCCACCATCTGTGCGCGGTCGTTCTCGATATGGGTGAAGACCGGGGTCTTGCCGTGTTCGCCGGACTCGCTCATCTGCATCGCAGGATATCTTCTCTCTTCGTGAATAAAAGAAGGCGGCTCAAGGCAGGTCAGTCGGGTGCGGGGGGCCGAAAGAGGATCTCGGGGATACCGTCGAGCATGTCGGTCGCGAGCATGCCGTTTCCCCGTCCCTCTGCGGCGAGCATGCCCGCCCTGCCGCAGACATACGCAGCAAGAGAAGCCGCCTCGAACGCAGGGATATGACAGAAGAGCGCACCCGCAACACCGGCAAGCAGATCGCCCGTCCCGCCGACGGTCATGGCGGGGGTGCCGGTCCGGTTGAACCTGACCCTTGATCCGTCTGATACGACATCGACCGGACCCTTGAGGAGGATCGTCCCCGCGGTCGCCGCGGCCTTCACGCACCGGCCGCGCGCGACGAGGTCCGCCGGGGGCTCCGCTCCGGTCATCCGGGCGAACTCGCCTGCGTGCGGGGTGTAGATCGTCTCCTTCGCCGCCGGAAGGGGTTTAGCGAGCGCATCGGCATCGAAGACCGCCCGCTTTGCCGCCTCTGCGACGGCGAGGACGACGTCGTGGCTCTCCCTCCCGGCGCCCATGCCGCAGACGACGGTGTCCGCACGGTCGACGAGGGGGAGGATCGTCGCGAGGTGGTCGGCCGTGATCACCCTCCCCTCAAGGCGCTCGTAGATCAGGTCGGGTGCGGGGATGTAGGCAGGGGACGCGATCCGCACGATGTCGGCCCCGGCGCGGAGCGCTCCCAGTGCCGCGATGTAGGGTGCCCCCTGGTACGGCCCGCCCCCGACGACGAGCACCTCGCCGCCGGCGCCCTTATGAGCCTTTGAGCCTTTCGGCGGGATGAGCGTGAGGTCTCCGGGGCCGGTGAATATCTCGGCCTCGAGCGGGATGCCGATATCCGCGACGTCCGCGCCCTCCACCTTCGGGCGGTGGAACGATACGATCCGGCTCGCGCGGATACCGGGGGTGGGGATATCGACGGCGATGATCGGAGCGCCGCTTGCGTTTGCCCGGGCGACGAGAGGCGCAAGCGGCTCCCGCACCGCACCCGCCGCCCCGGTGCCGAGCATCGCGTCGACGATGACGTCGGCATCGTCAAAGAGGCGGGAAAGCGTCTCGACGTCTGTCGCACACCGGACGGGGTGGAGGGCGACGGAACAGTGCCGGAGGAGAGCAAGGTGGGCGGCGGCCGGGGCGGTCATCGAACCGCAGTCGGGATAGACGACGTCGACCGAGTCGAGATGCTGGAGGTAGCGGGCCGCCGTCATACCGTCGCCGCCGTTGTTCCCCCTCCCGCAGAGGACGAGAACGCGGGATGGGGCGTGGGCAAGGGCGCTATCCGCGACCGCCCGCCCGGCGCTCTCCATCATCAGAAGCGACGGGTAGCCGAGTGCAACGGCGTTCCCCTCGACCGCT
>JBAYQF010000098.1:0-6076 GCA_041677325.1 Methanoculleus sp. | reverse complement strand
GTGTTGGAGGCTGATCGACGCCTCGCATGAGGTGCATGAGAACGGTCTTGCCGGCGCCGCTTCTGCCGATGATGCCGACCGTCTCTCCCTCCGCCACCTCAAAATTGATATTTTTAAGCACGGCAGTCCCGTTGAACTCCATGCAGAGGTCCTTCACCGTAATAAGTGGGGTCATCTTGAGATCCTCGTTAAACTAATCTTCTTCTTGTATCATATTAGGGTTTATATTGTTGCATTTTTCCCGGTCTCCGCGGTATCCGTAAGGAGTTCAGCCACAATAGCGGGCACTTCGCTGACATTGCGAATCACCCGGTCCACACTTGCATAAAGGACGGCCGGTTTCTGATCCGACTGCTGTTCGGTGAGCAGCGCGAGATCCGCCTTCTGAAAAGCGTTCAGATCGTTGATGGCATCCCCCACCATAACGACTTTATCATACTGCTCCTTGAGTTCCTCCACGATCCGTGCCTTCATCGAAGGGGTTGCGACGCCGTAGACCCTTTCCCGGGGGATCCCGAGGTAATCGCCCATCCGTTCGAGTTTTGCGACGCGGTCGCCGGATGCTATGTACGCGGGAACGCCCATCCGGTGTAACTCGGTGATGGTCTCTTTTGCCCCGTCAAACGGCCTCCCGCCTGTCGTCACCGTGAACTCGATACCGGGGATATCCAGGTTCAGGATAACGCCGCTGTTCATGGCGACGATCGACTCTTTCTTGCAACAACTCCAGACCTGCCTGATGCATGCCTGGAGATCGCCGACACGAGCATATCCATCGTTGTAGAGGATATCCCCGACCAGTTCGGCGGGGATGACCCGGCGGGAACAGGCCACTCCGAACTCGACCGACTGCTCGTGGAAGAACTCCGAGAGAGGTTGGTCTTCCGGCGCTTCCATGACGCCCCGGGAGTGGAGGTGGAGGACGACAAGCACTCGCGCATCTGATCCGAAGGTGAGGGTCGTGGTCTCGACCTCGATCAGCATCTCATCCCTGTGAATGTCGCGCGCTACACGGTAGGTCCGCAGAAGTGTGCCTGCGCTGTCAAAAACAACGGCTACCGACATATTCTCACGTCAATAAATCTATGTAGTTTCTTGCCCTCTTTTTCAATGAGAACCTATGTTACTGAGTGAGACGGCAGCAAGCATAAAGGATATGGAGATCCGGGGCGCCGGCAGGATCGCCCGGGCGGCGGTGAAGGCACTGGCTGATTATGCCGAAAATCTCGATGTATCAGACCCTGAGACCTTCAAACAGGAGATGCAGAGGGCGGCCGATATCCTCACCGGGACCCGGCCGACCGCCGTCTCGCTCCCGAACGCGGTGCGTTCCGTTATGCGGGTGCTCGACTCGCTCGATTCGGTGGAAAACGCACGGAACGCGGTTTTTCTCCGGGCGGCGGAGTTCATCGAACACTCGGAGCATGCTATAGGGCGGATAGCGGAGATCGGGGCACGTCACATCTCCGACGGCGACGTCCTTCTGACCCACTGCAACTCGGAGGCGGCGCTCGGGTGTATCCTCGAGGCCCACCGGCAGGGGAAGGAGCTTGAGGTTTACGCGACGGAAGTCCGGCCCCGCGGCCAGGGGCTCATCACGATCAAGACCCTGAACGACGCCGGTATCCGGACGAACTACATCGTCGACTCAGCCGCCCGCTACTTCATCAACGACGTCGATCTCGTCGTCGTCGGCGCCGATGCGATCGCGGTGAACGGCGCGGTGGTGAACAAGATCGGGACCGCCCAGATCGCTCACGCCGCAAACGAGGCCCGGACGAACGTCATCGTTGCGGCCGAGACCTACAAGTTTGCGCCGAGGACGATCCTCGGCGAGAAGATTGAGATCGAGGAGCGGGATACAACCGAGGTGCTCCCGGCGGAGGTAGCGGCGAGACTTCCCTTCGTGCGGGTCCGAAACCCGGCCTTCGATGTGACGCCCGCGGAGTACA
The DNA here is from genome assembly GCA_041677325.1 of Methanoculleus sp. Taxonomy (GTDB): domain Archaea; phylum Halobacteriota; class Methanomicrobia; order Methanomicrobiales; family Methanoculleaceae; genus Methanoculleus. Next base: position 4,124 of record JBAYQF010000098.1, on the reverse strand, counting down.
TCGACCTGATCGTCACCGAGCAGGGGGCGATCCCGCCGGAACTCGCGTTCACGGTGATCCGGGATTATCTCGGGTGGAGGATCGAGGATCTGCGGTGAGACGGTGTTCAATGAGGAACCGCTCGATGAAGAGATGCTCCGGAAGATCGAACAGTCGTTCGAGGACCTCCGGGCACGGTCAACGCATCGAGCGACGTGAACTCCGAAGGGTGAACCGGCGGCTCGCGAGGTGGTCGGCAAACTCTTTCCCTGCCACGAGGAGCATACGGTTCGGACCGGTTACCCGGTCCGCCATTCTCTTGTCTTCCACCGGACTACTACCACCCCGGGTTGTAATTTGTAGAAAGAACCTCTCCCGAATGGGCGTCTATCCAGATCTGGGCCGTTCGCGGCGGGTTCTGCGACCGGTACCAATCATTGTCGAACGTGATGTGCCAGGCAAGAGGCACCGCGACCGGTTCCATTGATGGGCGTTGCCGTGCGGTCAGGTCGTACCATCGCAGCTCCGTCGATCGGATGGCGATCTCGCCGGGGTCCGTGCCGTAGGAATCGTGAAGGTATGTCAGAACCCGTTCTCGGGCTGCGTCTTCCGGGATTGAAGGTTCCGGATCGGCCATGGTGTCGTTGTTCGATACTTTCCAGACCTTATAGTAAGAGACGACCCGGCCGTTGATCGAATCGACATCAAGGATGAACCCGTCATATAGGCAGAGGACACCGCCGATCGAGTGCCGATACACGAAATGGTACGGGCCGTTTCGCAAACCCAGTGGTGTATCTACTGTAGAGAGTACGGCGACGGTCTTCACGACGCCCGAACTCGCGTTTCGGTCCCGGAGATACGCATCGGCGATCTCCTCCGCCGCCTCGATCGTGATTGCAGGATCGGCAGGCCGGTAATAGTCACGCCCGTCCAGGAAGCACGTCATCTCCCCGTCGGCGGTATCGATCCATACGCTGATATCGCCTTCCGGGTCGGGGTCGTCTACTGCTTTCACCCGGAACCGCCAGACGTCGCCGTAGGTCTGCACGTCGTACGGCTCGGTAGCCATCCGTTCGATCTGGATCCCGGGTATCTCCCGCTCCAGTGCGGCCGCGGCGAGCGAACGCGCTTCCCCCTCGCCGATCCGGCCGTCCGACGGCGGCTGGGCCGTCGCCTCCGGCGAAATCGGTGAGGTTGGCTCGTCTCCACCGGCATCCGCCCCGACACATCCCACCGATACCGCCGCACAGGTCAGGAGAAGAAGCACCGCCGCGAGTGTGTAACCAAGTTTGTTGATGGATATCATAGTTTCATCCCCATTTTATGCATGTCCCGGGAGGCCGCGGGACCGCAAGGGCCATCCCTGTTCGTAGTTGGCAGCACCATCGGCCCCCGGGCATGCTGTGGGAGACAGGAGGCGATGTCAATCGAGCTTCACGGCTCCCGTGGGATACCGTATTCGGTATCATCGATCGAGGCTTTGTTGTTCCTCTTTATACCTTTTCTGTGCCAATCATCAATTCGACCGGATGTTCAAAGGCCCCGGATCGGGGACAGCATCCGTTCTGCAGATGTAGGAGCCTGCTACTCCGGCACAATCTCCGAATATCGGCTGCAGGCCGATCGCGCACGTCTGTGCGGCGCTGGCAGGGACCGGAGATGTGCCGGACAGAAGATGGAAAGAGCCTTCATCCGCGAGACGGCTCACCCGGTATGCTCCGCCGGAACTCGTGCGGGTTCGGAACTGCGGTCATGCACATACTCCGTCACTAGCATTCGAGCATAGTTGTCGGCGAGAGTATACCGCACATACCGCCCCTCCCTCCCGGACATTACAATCCCCTGGCGTTCTAGATATTTTACGTGCGTATAGATTGTGGCTTTGGACAGACCCGACCCTTCGGCGAGCTCTTCGGTGTGTGCACCCCCATTCAGGAAGATCTGTGTTATAATCCCCCGCCAGACATCATTATTCATGGTAATAATAAGAGTTTCTTTTTCAGCCGAATACGGCGAACCGGCGGCAAAATAGTGGATTCTCCCCCTCGTTTTGACCGCCCTCAACAGGCCTGCGGATTGCAGTCTTTCCAGATGGTACCCAAGTGTTCCTCTCGTCAGGGACATCTCCTTCAGCAATTTCCTGAAATGCAACCCCGGGTTTGCCTTGATGAAACCAAGAATCTCAAGTCTCCGTGGACTGCCCAGAACATCCTTTCTGGAGATTCGTTTGTACCCGAAGTAGCCGAAGGTCTCCAGAGGGAGAAGGGTCTCGATCGGGGCCGCTGCCAACTGGGGGAAAACAGACAGCAACAGGAAGAGCCAGAGCGGTATCGGGTCGATCTCCTGCACCTTCTCGCCCGATACAGACATGCCGGGCTCTTTCCCGACATTTCTCGAAGGCCGAACCGTGTATTCGGTAGCATCGGCAACCGTAACCAGAAGCACCAAAAAGAGGATCGAGAGGGTGAGCAGCCGGAGAAGTCTGCCCGCTCCGGTGCCGGTAGAGGTTGAGGGCGTGCGATCTCCGGAACGACACCCGCTCGCCGTATACATAGAATGTCCGGGGGCCATGTATTTTCTCTTTACTGATACCCCAATATGGTTTTCCGTATTTTATGAGTTTTATAGCACAAAAAGCAATTTCATCCTCGCCTCTACTCACTTCTTTTTCCTGGAGACTAACTTACCTGAGGAACATCACGACCGTATCGTGTCCGCCGGAGTAACCATATTCGAAAAACGGATGCAAGTACTGACGTGCCGGGACGGCCTGCGCGTAATGTGCGGCGAGAGTGCTCTGCACCGGATCTGCTGAAAAGTTTCGTTGTATCCAAGAGGCGCACAGACATATAGGGCGATCCCCATCCCCCTACTCCCAGCAGAACGTCTCCATATCGTACCCGGCGTGCGGCATCCCCGGCGGGACCAGGTGGCTCATATGGATGCACCGGTAGTCCCTCGCCCCGACGTCGTGGGCAAACCTGACCGCCTCGGCGTAGTTCATGTGTTTGGTGATATTGTAGCCCTCGGGGGCGATGGCATCGACGAAGAGGAGATCGATATCGGCCTCATTGAGGAGGTTTCTGCTCTTCTCCGGTATATCTTCCCGGGTATCTGAGGTATAGGCGACCGTGACGCCGTCGTGCTCCAGAATGAGCCCGGTGGTGTAGACCGGCGGGTGGTTCACCTCGAAGGGTGTGAACGTCACGCCGAAGAGGTCGAACGGTTCATAGACCGGGACCGGGTGCTTCTCAAACGGCAGGAAGTGGAGGTAGCGCGAGCAGTAATCCATCACCGGCGGCGCCGCGTAGGTCGGGGGAACCTTCTGCACCCGGTAGAACTCACCAAAGCCGATGAAGTGATCGTAGTGGCCGTGCGACCAGAGGACGGCGTCGATATGGGGAGAACAGGCACGGAGGAGCTGCTGGCGGAGGTCGGGGGAAGACTCGATGAGGATGCGCCTATCTTCCACCTCGACGAGGAGGGACATCCGGAGCCTTGAGTTCCCTGCCGCGATCATCGCCCGGCAGTTCTCGCAATCGCACCCCACCTTCGGCGTCCCGATGGCGTCCCCGGTCCCGAGCAGCGTGATCCGCATCTCAGCGCCCGGCCCGGATGACGTTACGCTCCTCCGCCCGGAGGAGCCCCTGCTCGATATCCACCGGGCTGACCCGGTGCCGGTCTTCCATCAGCGCTGCGATCACCGCCTCCTTCATCATCATCCGGAGGTCGGAACCCGAGAACCCTTCCGCCCGGGCGGCGAGATCGGCGAAGTCGCAGTCGCACTCGATCGTGGCGGCGACCTTCTCAAGGATCGCCTGCCGCATCTCCCGGTCGGGGAGCGGGAACTCCACGACCTCATCGAACCGCCGCCATGCCGCCTCGTCGAGGATTCGCGGGTGGTTCGTCGCCCCGATGAGGAGGACACCGTTCTTGACGAAACTGATCTGGTCGATGTTCTTGAGGAGCATGTTCACCGCGCGCTTCATAGCTCCGTGGTCGTCGCTGATCCGGGTCTTCGCGACAAAGTCGAACTCGTCGATGAAGAGGATGCAGGGGGCGAGTCTCTTCGCGAGATCGAAGATCCGGTCGATGTTCTTCGATGTCTCGCCGAGATACTGGGACGTCACCATCGCAAGGCG
>JBAYQF010000097.1:0-6130 GCA_041677325.1 Methanoculleus sp. | reverse complement strand
TATCCTTGAGCGCATGGAGCGCTTTTGCGACATCGGTCTCTGTGACGATACCGAGGACGTCGTCTCCCGCTTCCACGATGAACCGGTTGATCTTACCGTCGAGCATCCTCCTCCGGAGGTGAACGGCGCGCTCCTCACCCTGGATGGTATGCGCCGGCTCCATGACATCGAGGATGCCGCCTGCCGGCCGGAGCACCTTCAGGAGGTCGCCCGCCGTCACCTGCCCGATCAGGCGGTGCTCGGCATCGAAGATCACGACCAGTTTGTAGTGCTGGAGCAGAGGCACCAGGATATCGATGCTCTGGTCGGGGTACGCGGAGGTGAAGTTCTCCTCGACCGTGTTCGCTACGTGGATGGATGTGGCCTTCAGCGCCTGGGTCTTCTTGCTCCCGAGCGTCTCGGCGATTGCCGCACGGGATGTCGTCCCGATAACCGTGCCGTTGTTGGTCACGATAAGCGGATCGACACCCTCACCGAGCATCTTATCGAGCGCTTCGCTGACAAAGGCGGATTTTGCGATGGTGATCGGTTTTACCATCACATCTTTGATAAGTACCTGAAATCTGTCGCTCATTTTGCCACTTCCTTGATGATATCATCTCTCTTGAGCATACCACGGATATCGCCGTTCTCCACGACGACAAGGCCGTTGATCTGGTGTTCCAGCATCAGCCCGACGGCATCCTGGAGGGATGCATCGGGGGATACGGTGATGACCGGGCGGCTCATGATGTCTTCTGCAACTGCCGATACCTCGACGACGTATCTGAAGCGTTTCTGCCCTGCCGGCTCCTCTCTTCTGAGGTGAGTAACATCTTTTCTGGGCAGATTCATCCGTTCGTCCAGATACTCGTAAAATGCGAGGTTACTCTCCGTAATTATGCCGGCAAGACTTCCATTATCGTTTACGACGATAAGTTTATCGCTTTTTCCCTTTATGGTGTCGATGACGTGGTCGAGCGAGTGATACCGGCTGACCGTGACCGCTTCTTCCATCGTCTCGCCGACCTTTTTGGTGAGCCCGCGGATGTGGGCGGACCGCATCACGTCCAGTTTGGTGACGATGCCGCTCACCATGCCATCCTCTATCACCGGGAGCCCGGATATGTTCCGGTCAAGCATGATCGCCGCGATATCGCGGATGTTCGTATCCGGCGCTACCGTGATCGGATCGGAGGCCATCAAGATACTGACCGGTATCCGGTCGATCGGGCGTCTCCGCCACATCGGCTCCGTCTGCCTGAGGCGGTACGCGATATCCTTCTTGGTGAGGATTCCCTGGAGCTCGTTCTCATCCATGACGGGCAGCCTCGACACCCGGTGCCTGAGCATGAGGTTACGCGCATAGGCGACGTTATCGGTCGGAGCAACGACGTAGACCGGGGATGCCATCACATCAACGGCACGCATTCTCTTCTCACCCCCCTGAAAATGCTTTCACGAGATCGTATTCCGTCACAAGACCGACGAGGTGCGAGTCTTCTATGACCGGAAGCGCCCCAACACGCCGTCGGATCATCTCAAGAGCGATCTCGTGGATGTTTCGCTCAGGCGTGATGGTGTAGAGTTCCCCGGAGAGGAGCGAACGCACCGGTGCTCCCATGACCTCGGCGGAGTCGCCGGTCGTCAACTGTTCGAACGCCTTGCCTTTCCCGAGATAACTCATGATGTCGGTGGCGGTGACGATCCCGCAGAGAACGTCGTCGGTGACGACCGGAAGACGTCTGAACCGGCACTTTACCATCTCTTCGCAGACCTTGCCGATCGGCGTATCGGGACCGGTGACACGCACCGCCGACTTCATGATATCCTCCGCCGTGCGGTCGGAGTGTTCGGTGGTGAGCACCTTCATCACGTCGCGTTCGGTCACGATGCCTTTCAATCTCCCTTCGGCGTCGGTTATGGGGATCCCGCCGATGTTTTTGTTGACGATGATATCGACCGCATCGGCGATGCCCCCGTTGATGGACATGGTGACCAGGTGCGGGGTCATGATCTCGCGGAGTTCCTCGTTGATGGCCGCAAGGAAGTTTCCTCGATGCTTCACCTGCACGAGGTTGTACTTATCGCCCCCGCCCATGAAGTTGATGACATCGCCGACGGTCACGATCCCCCGGAGGCGGTGTGTCCCCGGGTCGACGACCGGCAGTCGGCGGAACCCTTCCCGGGTCATGATCTCGACCGCCTGGATGATCGTCGTGGTCCACTGTGCCACGACAACGTCCCGTGTGGCGATTGCCATGATCTCGCCTTCGTGGTCGGCGATCCGTGTCTTGAAGTCAACCGGCCCGCGGTCGCGTTTGCCCGGCATCTTCAGGAGCCTGTCGGCTGGTTTCTTATCCGAATTATTCGAGTTGGGTTGCATGATATCACTCCTCTGGAGGTGCAGTATCTGGTTCGATCTTCAGGGCAGGCGGCCGCTGAGGACGTCGTGGCGATCGATAACGCCGACGAGCTGCTTTCTCCCGTCGATGACCGGGAGCATGCTGACGTCGTGCTCGACCATCAGCCGGCTTGCTGTTGTTATCGGGTCGTCCGGCGCCACCGATATGGGGGGTGTCGTCATCACCCGCTCGACGGTGGTGTCCGCCTGGTTCTTCACCGATATGCGGAGGTTTCCGGCACGCAGGAGGTCCCGGCGGGAGATTATGCCGATCGGCTCCTTCTTCTGCACCACCGGAAACGCGATAAATCCGCTCGTGACGATCAGGTTGTAGACCCGGTGTATGGGGGCGTCCGGCATGCTGGTGACGGGTTCATGCGACATGACGTCCTCGACCCTGCCGGAGATGGTGCGGCGGGAGATCAGGATGGGGAAGAGTTCGGAGAAGAGTACCCCTCCCAGGTATATGCCATCCTCATCGACGACCGCAGCGCTGTTCGTGCGGGCCTCCAGTATGGCGACACCCGCCTCGGTAAGGGAGGTGTCCTGTGTGATCCGGGCTGCCTCCCGGACGAATCCTTTGATCGTGACGTTTGATTTGGTGTCCATGACCCGCAGGACGTCGGATATGTCGAGATACCCTTTCAGGCGGTTCTTCTCATCCACGACGTAGACTTCTCGAAAGACGTCGTCCCTGAGGACGCTCCTTGCTTTTGTGATGTAATCGTCGTAATGCAGGGTGGGGATGTCCACCATCAGGTCTGCGGCCACCTTCATAGCAACTGCTCCTCCTCCCGACAGGTGGTGCAGAGCATAAGGTTGTCGACTCTCGAGAGATCATCGGAGATGTTCCCGCACCGGTCGCATACTCCCATGGCATACTCCTCCTCGCGGTTGATCTCGATGAGGTCCGCAAGGAGTTCGTTCACCTCGGTTGCAACGGTGAGGATATCCCGAACGGTCACGATCCCGATGACCATCTGGTCTTCAACCACGGGAAGTCTGCGGACACGGTGCTTCACCATCATCGCCGCAGCATCCCCTACCAGTCTCTCGGCACCGATCGTGATCAGCGGGGTGCTCATGATCTCGCTGACGTGGACACTGCCCGGCTTCAAGTCTTTAGCCACGACCTTACAGTTGATATCCTCTTCCGTGACGATTCCGGTGGGCAGGTTGTTCTGCAGTACGATACAGCTGCCGACCTCGTCGCGGCACATGTTCTGCGCTGCCCGGGCGACGGTCTCGCCTATATCGATGGTAGTCGGGTGACTCTGCATGACTTCCCTGACTGGTATGCGTGTCTCAAAGCGGATGGTGTCGCTATTATTCATCATGGAATTCTCCTGATCGTGTCGCTAAGTGTGCCGATTCTTCGGGTGCAAGTCTATCTAGGTTTTGGCAGTATAAAAGAATTCTCACAAACCGTGATTGGTGGTTCTCTCCAGAATATGGGGAATCCGCCGGACGGAACATATAATTATATTTATTCGAGAGTTCCATAACTCAACTAAGTATAGGCAAATCTGCCTACCTTGAGGGAGCGTTAATGAGGTTCTTAGTTCGTACGAAACAGAAGATCTCGGGGTTTTTGAGGGTGCTCTTTAAGAAGCGGACCTGTCGTATCGGGATCTACGGACCCCCCAACGCCGGTAAGACGACGCTGGCAAATCGAATTGTGCGGGATTGGGTCGGCGATGCGGTCGGGCCGGTCAGTGAGGTGCCTCACGAGACCCGTCGTGTGCGGCGTAAGGAGGATATCACCATCACGGGCCAGAACGGCAGCTCGATCACCATCGATATCGTCGATACGCCGGGTGTGACGACGAAGATCGATTACAACGAGTTCGTCGAGTACGGGATCGACAAGGAGGAGGCCGTCAAGCGGGCACGGGAGGCGACCGAGGGTGTTGCCGAGGCGATGCACTGGCTCCGCGAGGATATCGACGGCGTCATCTACATGCTCGACTCTACGCTGGATCCGTTCCAGCAGGTGAACATCATGCTCGTCGGGATCATCGAGAGCCGGAAACTTCCGGTCCTGATCGTTGCAAACAAGAACGATCTCCCCGACGCTTCGGCCGCACGTATCAAGAGCGCGTTTCCCCAGCACCCTGTGATCTCGATATCGGGTCTTGAGGGGAACAACGTGGATGAGTTGTATGAACAGATGACGTCATATTTTGGGTGATGGAGATGATACAGGGTGTACAGATAGACCTTATCTCGGCTGAGCGGCTTGACCGTCTCACGGCAATGGAGAAGATCCGCCTGATCCTCGACGATGTTATGGAGGGGAACATCGTTATACTGGAAAAAGGCCTTGCACCGGACGAACAGAGCAAACTCATCGAGATCACGATGCGCGAGATAGCGCCGGACGGGTTTTCGGGGATCGAGATGGAGACCTATCCCGTCAGGGATGCCCCGAGCGGTATCTTCGGGAAGCTGTTTGGAGGGAAGCGCTCCGAGATGCGGTTGACCGTGATCGGGCCTGCAAACCAGCTCAAGACGCTCAAAAAAGAGAAGGATCTCATCAGCGCATGGGTCTCTTCATCGAGATGAACGGGTGCTGTGAATATGCCTCACAAGTGTACGCAATGCGGTAGAGAGTTCGAGGATGGTTCGACGAAGATACTGAAGGGATGCCCGAGCTGCGGCGGGAAGAAGTTCCTCTACATCCGTGAGGCCGAACGGCACGATGATGTGCTGAAGGAGAAGACGATCGACGAGATCGTCCGTGAGACCGGCGAGGAGGTGCTCGAGGTCAAACAGGATCGCCAGAAAAAGGACGAGATCGAGGTCTTCGAGCGTATCGAGAGCATCCGCATCCTCAGCCCGGGTTCGTACGAGCTGAATATCGAGAAACTGGCGCAGTCGGATGAGGTCGTCGTCGGGCTGGAGAAGGAGGGGAGATATGTCGTGGATATCCTCTCGATGGCCCGGAAGAAGAAGTGATACGCGGGCGGTAGATTCCGGCCGGTGTGCGGGGTTTCCCGCCGCCCGACATCCCCTACCGAAAATATAAAATATTCTCGGTCCCTTTTTGATACCAGATCAGGTCAGACACCCGATACTGCCTGTCGGAGCGCCATTCTTCACGCAAGATCATAGCCTTTCACGAGCCTTTTCGTGTAAACCGGCTCTCTGCTTCGATATCTTTGTCCTGATTACTCGACGGCTGCAGGGCGTGCCCTGTTTCTGGTGGGTGCTGACCAGGAGGTATTCTATGAACTCGATATACGACGCCCTGAACCCTATCGATGATGGCGTGAACTCAATATCCGATACAAAAGATCCGGTTTACTTATCTTCACTCGATTCGATACCCGGCATCGGCGCCGGGGAGTTTGCTGCCCTTGCACCGGTGACTGAGGTCTTTGCGTTCCGTGCAAACGACTACTATCTCTCGTTGATCGACTGGGACGACCCGGCCGATCCCATCCGACGGCTGATTGTGCCGTCCGTCGAGGAGCTTGAGCCCTGGGGGCATCTCGATCCGTCATCGGAGCACCAGTATACCCGGGCTCCGGGGTTGCAGCATAAGTATCGCGAGACCGCCCTCTTGCTCGTGAGCGACGTCTGCGGCGGCCTCTGCCGCTACTGTTTCCGCAAACGCCTCTTCATCGAGGAGGCATGCGAGGTGAACAAGGACGTCTCCGAGGGGCTTGCCTACATCCGCGACCACCCAGAGATCACGAACGTCCTCCTCACCGGGGGCGATCCCCTGGCTCTCGGGACGGACCG
>JBAYQF010000096.1:0-6151 GCA_041677325.1 Methanoculleus sp. | reverse complement strand
TCAGCCTGATCCGCTCGCGGCTCGCGGTCATCGCGACCGGGTTCGACTTCTTCGCAAGCGACATCCACATCCACGTGCCGGCGGGAGCGACCCCGAAGGACGGGCCGTCGGCGGGCGTGACCCTCGTTACCGCCCTTGCCTCCCTCGTTACCGGAAAGGCGGTCGACCCGACGGTCGCGATGACCGGCGAGGTGACGCTCTCCGGCGCCGTGCTCCCCGTCGGCGGGATCAAGGAGAAGGTCCTTGCGGCGCACCGGGCCGGGATCAGGACGGTCATCCTCCCGCGGGAGAACGAGCGGGACCTCGAGGATGTGCCGGAGGAAGTACGGCACGATCTCGCGTTCGTGACCGTGGAGACGATCGAGGATCTCCTCCGGGAGGCGCTCGGGATAGAATTCCACCGCCCCGTCGTGCCGTATGCAGGGAGCCGGTGCGTGCCCGCGCACAACCTCTAAAGAGCCTCTAAATCCGGGCACACCCCTCTTTTGCCCCGCCCGGTACCCTTTTTTTCGTACCATGCCCCGCTCTCGGAACCGATTGCCCCGAAGCGGCCCGACGTGTAGACGATCGTGACAGAAATCGTTTATAGAGGTACGTCGACCTCTCCCGCATGGGCGCCGCGATCTACCCCGGAGATCGCCCATCATCTTGAGGAAATACCATGAAACAATCCCACATCGCGAGTATCGCTCTTCTGGTATGCCTTCTGATCGTAGCGGTGATCGCGCTGGGTTCAGATGCTCCAGGTTCCGACGATGAACCGATCCTTATCATCGGCGACTCCATGAACGTACTTGTTGTGGATGCGAGATCTCTCTCCGATCTCGCGGCCGCCGGTATTCCGGCGCCGGAGGAGTTGCAGATCCCGAAGGGCATCAAGCGGTACGATGTTGTGACGTTCAATCATACCGCCCTCTCGCAAGAGATCCGAGACGGACTCTCCCTCTCTATCCATGGCACGGCATATCGGGCTAAACAACACGGGATGGGCTTTGAGCGGATCGATGACGGTATCGATACCAGCGAGGGGGCGATCATCGAGGTCGAGGGGAGCGACATCCTCCTGACGACCGGGGAAAATGCCCTCGTCGGGAGCATAACCTTCGGCAACGAAACGTTCTGGATAATTCCGGTCGAGCCCCGGGCGCGTGCCGAGCAGTCGGTGTCCCCGTTGCATATCATATATCGTTCGGAAGATGTGCTCTGCCCTGCAGGACCTCCTGCTCCGATAGATTAAGTCCCTTCATGGAATATTCCGATGTGGTGATCGCATGGAGTCTGACAATAAGCGCCTGATTGCCGTGGGGGTCTTCGCCTTCATCGGCGTCGTCGTCCTCGTCGCGGCGGTCGTGTTCGGATTGACGACCCTCGTTACCCTGATCACGGGAGTCGACGGGCCTCCTCAGATGTTGGTTGTGGAGGCGGTCGGGGAAGAGATGTTGCAGAACGCATCCGTCGTCCACCTGACCGACCGGGACCTGAAGCAGCACCCGGTGCTTGCCACCGCGATCCGGGAGGCCGGCAGCGACCTGGGCGTATCCGCGCCGGTCCCGATGACGGGGGTCGAGTGCCTCGCCCTCACCGAATCCTTCGGCGTATACACAAGGGGTGCGCCGATCCTCGAATACGACGGAGTATACTACGCCACACGCGTCTTGATTCACTAGGATGCGTCAGAAGGTGCAGAATGGAAGAAGGTAAGAAATCCGGCAACCGGCTCAGAACGGTGGGACTCGTCGCCGCCTGCGCTCTTGCCGGGATCGTCGCGGTCGCGCTCGGCTTCATGCTCGCCGATGCCCTCCTCATCTACGCGATGGAGGGATCGGGCGGTCAGCCGATGCTCTACGTTATGGAGAGCGCGGAGCCGGGAGAGGATATGGTTATCCCCCTGACCGAGCAGGACTTTGCCGACCACCCGGCGCTCGACGCGGTCATCCGCGGCGATGAGCGAAACCCGTCGGCGTGGGAGTGGGGTAGGAGCGACCGGCGCTTCATCGGGGGAATTAACGTCTCTTACGCGGAGAGCAGGGCGCTCCAGGACACCTACGGCCCCGATCGGGAGACGTGGGTCTACCCGCACCTGGAGTACGAAGGGGCATACTACCTGGTGGTGACGACATGGCCGTGAGAGAGCCGGGGGAGGAAGGATGAACAGAACGATCGGAACATGGGCACTCCTCCTCGCACTGCTGCTCGCGACCGCCCCGGCGGCGGCCGCGGATCTCGGTCCGAACCAGCACCTGATCCCGGAACTGAGGGTGAACGAGTCGATCGAGGCGATCGTCATCTCCGCGGAGTTGAGCCTTCAGCCGGAATGGGACGGGAGCGTGACCACCGGGATACCGTTCGGCGCGGTCATGGTCCATACGGCCAATGCGACGACGCTGATCTTCGATCGCGATGGAAATCACCTCTTCACCATCGATGACGAACTCTCTGCAAAAATCCCCACCCCCGCAGGCGTCGAGAAGCCCTGCACCCGGGTGCACCCGCTCCCGAACGACTCCCGGGTCTATCATCACGGCGACGTGACCTTCGTCTTCGGCACGGCCGGGGAACCTCCCATCCTCACCATCATCGACGAGAGCCCGAAGCCCGTCGAGGAGCCGATCACCATCGAGATCACCTCCCTGGATGAGGGCGGCGTGGCCTGGATCGACGTCGCCCCGGCCCATGTCGCCGTCGTCGGGAAGGTCCATGCCCCTGCAGGGGTGCACAGCGTGGTTGTCCGGAGCGGCTCGGTGGAGGTCGCGTGCGGGAACACGGCGGAGTTCATCTGCTCGGTCCCGGTCTCTTTCGGGGAGAACACGATCACCGTCGTGGCAACGGACAACCATGGGAACCGGGCCGAGAAGACCGTGAACATGACCGCCCATAGCGGCATCCCGCCGCCGCCATTGATCGCCGTCTCGGGCAGGGTGACGGACGCCGGCGACAGTCCGGTTCCCGGCGCACTGGTTCGGTTCGAGTCGGTGTTTGATCTGGGGGGCGAACCCATCGCGGCGACGGCCGTGACGGGAGAAGACGGCCGCTACCGGGTAGAAACGCCCGGCTACGATCAGACGATCACGGTCGAGAAGGAGGGTTACTCCCTCCTCCGCCAGGAGGTCGACTTCGAAAACCTGACAAACACCCTCGACATGGAACTGAAGCCGTCGAGCCGTCCAGCTCCGGGGTTCGGCTCCGCGCTCGCGGCTCTCTCGCTCACGGTGGCCCTCCTCCTCGTCGGCCGGAGGAGGCGGTGAGATGACCGAGATCGGTTCGGTAGTCCCGGCCCTCCTCCTTACCGCCGTAGCCACGGTGCTGGCGGTGGGTTTTGCGGCTTTCGCGCCCGTATCGGAGGTTACCATAATCCCGCACGAGGAGATAGCCGCAGAGGATCAGGCCCTGGTCCATATCGACTTCTTCACGGAGAAGCGGGATGTCCCGGTCGAGGGCGTGGATGCCCTCTCATCGGTCCGGCGCTACGACCTTGCGGTCTACGATACGGGGGCAATTCTGGATCGCCTGCTTTCCGGCGAACCGCTCGCGATGCATATCGCCGGGCAACCATGCACGGCGAACCTTCAGGAGACAGGGCACGATGCCGGCTCCTTCGCCGGCACCCTATCCGGGGACGGCAGGGCACACCTGACCATCAGCGGCGATGTCCTTCGCGCCTACTTCGAGACCGGCGGCGTCGCGTACCAGGTGGAGAGCACCGGGCGGTACGACGCCGAATCCCCGGAAAAAGTCCTCCACTATCTCTTCTCCTCCGCCGACGTGAAAGGGCTGAGCGGCTGCTACCTCACGCTCTATAACATCAGCAACGGAGACCTGGAGGACTCTGGATACCCTGCAGGCTGGACAAAATTCGACTTTCTGAAGGCCGGGCACGAAGTCGTTCCGCTCACCGATGCCGCGCTCGCCGATCTCCCCCGGGTGAACGAGACCCTCCGCACCGGCTTTATGGAGGTGCCGATCTCTGAAGAAGAGGCGGTGCGCATCGCCGGGGGCTACCGGGGAAAGATCGCGGAGTACCGCGGGAACTACTACGTGATCGACTTCTTCGAGAGTTAGGTTGCGATTAACCCCTACACCCTCTTTGCGATCGTCTCGATCGCTTCGATGATCGTCTTCTGCTGCGGCTTCATGATCGCGACCGGGCAGCCGACGATCTTCTCCACGATCGGTGCGAGGATAGGTGCGCAGATGATCCCGAGCGCCCCTTCCTTGTCCGCCCGGACGGCGGCGATGATGCACTCGTCGAGCGAGTCCGCAGGATAGCCCCGGATCCGGTATTTCCGCTCGCCGATCGTGAGATCGCGGTTGTCAAGATCGTCGAGCAGGAACCGTGCCGCGATCACCGCGATGAAGCTCTTCTCCCGGGGTTCGAGGACGTTGACGATCCGCCGGACGGTCGAGAGGCGCGGGTCCGCTCTCCCGGACGTGAGCTTGTAGAGGGTGGCCGCCGGGATCCCCGCCCGCTCCGCGAGGTCGCGGATGCTCATATCCTGCCGGGCGAGTTCCTCCTGGAGCGCCCCGGCAAAGTCGGTCTCAAAGATCTTTCGCGAGAGCATTGTTCTACTATGGTATGATACGTGAGATAACATTATTCCCATACGGTCAATACCTTCACCTGTATGGTGAACATCCGTCACTCCGAGAACCCGGGTTCCAGGGGGCGGAGGGTTTAAGGATATTGGGATCCACCAGATCGAGGAGTTTTAGGGGCGCCGCCCGCTCGGTGCGGCATGAACCGGCCCGTTCAAAGCAGACAGAGGATGCCCGGCTATGAAGACATTAACAGAGATCAACACAAAGATCCGGAACGGCACCGCGGTCGTCTACACCGCCGCGGAGTTCAAGCGCCTCGTCCGCGAGGGCGCGGATCTCACGGCCGCAGATGTCGATGTGGTCACCACGGGTACCTGCGGGGTGATGTCCGGGACCGCGGCGATCCTCTCGGTCCCGGTTGCGGCGCCCGGGACCTTCGAACGTGCAGAACGGGCCTGGCTAAACGGCATCCCCTGCATGCCCGGCCCCTGCCCGAACGAGCGCCTCGGGCTCGTCGACCTGATCGTCTCCGGGACAGCCCACGCCGGGGCAGGCTATGGGGGCGGCCACCTCTTCCGCGATATCGTCGAGGGCCGTGAGATCGAGGTTGTTGTGGAGGCCGCCGACCGCACGTTTGAGGCGCGGGCGACCATCGATGACCTCTCCTACGCCCGGCTCTTCACCACCCGGAGCGCGTACCGGAACTACACCGCTTATGTCAACCGCCAGCCGAGCCGGATGACGACGATCTTCTCCGTCACGGGGCTCCAGGGCCCCTGCCGGGAGGCCTCGGTCAGCGGGTGCGGCGAGATCAATCCCCTCGAGAACGACCCGCTCGGGCTCGCGATCGGTGCCGGGGCGCCGGTTTTCCTGAACGGTTCGGCCGGGCTTGTGACCGGTGAGGGAACCCGGAGCACGCCTGAACGACCGAATCTCACGGCCATCGCCGATATGGTCGGGATGCAACCCCGCTACATGGGCGGGTTTGCGACATCTGCAGGGCCGGAGTGCATCACGAGCCTCGGGTTCGCGATCCCGGTCATCGACGACCGGCAGGTCGCAGCCCTCCGCATCCTTGACGAGGAGATCCCTCTCCCGATCGCCGATCTCAACACCCGCGCCCTCCTCGATACGGCGACCTACGCCGACGTCTGGCAGCGGCCCGACCGTGGGGTGACCTACCATCCCGAGTGGTGCGAGGAGTGCTCGGCCTGTGTTGTTGCCGCAATCTGCCCGACGGGAGCGTTCTCCCGCGAGACCGGGATCGACCGCGACCGCTGTCTCTCCTGCACCGCCTGCCTTACGGCTTGCCCGAACAACGCGCTTGAGGCTGGCGAGGGTTCGCTCCGTATCCGGGGACGGCGCGTCCCGATCACGCTCCGCCAGTCGGGCCGGACGCTCGCGGAAGACCTCTGCCGGGACTTAAAGGAGAGGGTCCTCGACGGCCGGTTCACCCTCACCGGGGGTGGGGAACGGTGAGGGAGAAGTACCTCCTCTCCTGCCCGGGGTGCGGCCGGTGACGCTCGACGGGGCACTCTTTGCCGGTCGGGAGCGGGACCGGGGCGATTGCCGCATGGGAGGCAGGGCGGCGAGATCTCGTGATGGTATGCCCGAT
>JBAYQF010000095.1:0-6229 GCA_041677325.1 Methanoculleus sp. | reverse complement strand
GCATGGCGACGATCTCGCGCACCTGCAGGTCGAAGAACGACGCGGTATGTGCAGGGCGGATGACGCAGACGGTATCTGCCCCGTTTGCGGTGCCCCCAGCCGCGATCACCTCTTCATCGATGCCGATCGCACCCTGGTCGGCCGCTATGAGGACGCACTCCACCGCGACCTTCAGGCCGATTGCGACCGTCCGCCGCAATGCCTCGGCGATTGCTTCCGTACGGGAACTCCCGCCAAGCCTCGGCGAACGGGATATTGCGCGCTCGAGCCCGGAGAGGGCGTGGGTGCCGGTGATAATCCTTGCTCCCGCTGACCGGAGGGCAGTAGCCGCCTCTTCCTCAAACTCCCACTCGCCGGGTTTTGAGAATCCGACGACGTGGGTGACGACGATCAGTTCGAGATCCGTTCCCGTCATCGCTTCCTGGAAAGTGAGCGCCGTCCAGCCGCTGGTGCTCGCAACAACGATCCTTTTGATACCGAGTTCCCGTGCCCGCTCGACGGCAAACCGGGCGGCGTCGCGGGTGTTCTCTTTACCCGGTGCATCGAAATAGTAGGTATTCCGGGTTACGAAGCCCATGCAGTTATGTTGTCGTTGCTTCTAATTGAACCTCCCGTACCGGTGGCGGGGACTACAACAGCACAGTCAGGGCCGCTACGGCGGGGAAAGAAGGTGATAAATGGTGGATAGCCCAACATTACTCTCAGCCTAACGGTGCGGCAGGAGTTCTCATGATAACACTCGCCATTGCAGGAAAACCCAACTGCGGGAAGTCAACATTTTTCAGGGCGGCAACCCTTGCTCCGGCGGAGATCGCCAATTATCCGTTCACGACCATCGACGCAAACCACGGCGTTGCATACGTCCGAACAGCCTGCCCGTGCCAGGAGATGCACGTCTCGTGCGAAAACTGCCAGGATGGCGTCAGGTTCGTCCCGGTCGGGTTGATCGACGTGGCGGGCCTCGTCCCCGAGGCGCACCTCGGGCGGGGCCTCGGGAACCAGTTCCTCGACAACCTCCGGCAGGCGGACGCCATCCTCCAGATCGTCGATGCCAGCGGATCGACGGACGCCGAAGGAAACCCGATCGATATCGGCTCGCGCGACCCGGTGAAGGATATCGAGTTCCTCCAGTACGAGATGTCGATGTGGATGTACGGCATCCTCTCGCGGAACTGGGCGAAACTTCTGCGGCAGGCACAGGCAAGGGATTTCTCTCTCGCGGCGGCGATCGCCGAAGTCTTTGCCGGGCTCGGGATCACCTACGAGCACGTCCGCGACGCCGCCGGAGCGGTCGGGATCGATCTTCGGACGGCGAGCGAGGAGGACCTGATACGGTTCTGTCGCGAGTTGATGGCGATCAGCAAACCGATGCTGATCGTCGGGAACAAGGCCGACCAGGCTCCGAAAGAGTGCCTTGAGCGGCTTGGAGAGCACGATGTCGTCTTTGCAAGCGCAGCGGGCGAGCTTGCGCTCCGGATGGCCGCAGAGGGGAAGTTCGTCCGCTATCTTCCCGGCGATGGAAATTTCACCGAGAGCCCCGGTGCGAACCTCAGCGCCGCGCAGCGTGCCGGGCTCGCGAAGGTCGCGGAGTTCATGCAGGCGTTCGACGGCACCGGCATCCAGAAGGCTCTGGACGCCGCGGTCTTCAACCTCCTCGACCGGATCGTCGTCTTCCCGGTCGAGGACGAGAACAAGCTCACCGACGGCAAGGGGAGGGTTCTCCCCGACGCGTTCCTCATGAAGTGCGGTTCGACCCCCCGCGACCTCGCCTACCAGGTCCACACCGATATCGGCGAGGGGTTCCTGTATGCCATCGATGCAAAGTCCGGGATGCGGATCAAGGACACCCAGGAACTGAAGAACGGCGATATCATCAAGATCGTCAGCGTCCGGAAGTGAGTTCCCCAGGCCGGAGTGAGGAGATGCGGTCCCTCCGCGCCCGGGGGGACGAACCGGTATCCCCCCTCCGGCCGACGTAAAGCGGCACATCTATATACTGGTTTGAGAGATATTCGGTAATCATGAACGGCGAGGTCTATCAGGCGCAGGTCCTCCGGAACTTCTTCGACACCATCACCGGAACGGACAGGAACCTGACCCGGATCTACATGTGCGTGATGAGCCTCGCCAAACTCCGCATGGAGTCCCCCGAGAGGATGACGTTCCTCGTGGACCAGCTCCGCAAGTCCAAACAGAGGCGGGAACTCTCGGTCGATATCATCGATTATATGTGCGACGTGGCGCGCGACCTCGAACTCGTCACCGTTCAGACCGCGTTCGGCGTGAAGGACATCAATGCGGTCGCCGATGAGTTCAGCGCGATCAGCCTCGACTCGTTCTGACAGTTTTTCCCGGAAAACAGCTCGCCGATTACCCCGGGGTTTCTTGATGTGAACACCCCTCGTTTTTAACGGCGATTGCATCCGATGTCTTGCGAGAACACCCGGGATTTACCCGATTGGGGCACCCTGTAGGCAGAGATCGGAAAGGGGAATGCTCCTCGTCCCCCCGACCCGCCATCCCCCAACAGCGAATCCACAGCCCGCCGACGAGCGACACTTTCTCTCTCCTTTCAGGGTATGCCTCACGATCCGTCGATGCACTCCCCGGTATGGAACGGATAGAGCATGATGTCCACCATGATACACGTTTTGTGCGGTAACTCCGCCCGACCACGATCCACTCTATGGCCTCCATCCCATCCTGGACTACAATGGGCGGAATATTTCCCGTATAGTCGTGGTATAACCAGAAAAACTCAGGAGTGACCCCGGCGGCTCACCCGAGCATATAGATCAGCATTCCCGCGACCCCGCCTGAGAGCGTGGCGACCAGGTTCGTGCCCGAGTTCCCGATCCTGCCGCTGTTCTCAAGGGTGGCGCCCACCAGGCTGTCGACGTTGGTGCCGATGAATCCGGCGATGACCGTGACGACGGCCATCCAGGGGTCTGCAACGCCCATCGCCAATGCAACGGCGGCGACGACGGCGGATGCGATGACAGCCGCGACCTCGCCGCGGAGCGTCACCCCGCCGTTCGTCCCCCGCGGCACCGGCTTGAGCGTCGTGATCAGGTACGGCACCTTCCCCGTGACACCGATCTCGCTTGCAGCGGTATCGGCGGCGGCGGAGGCGACGCTGCCCATGAAGAGCGCGGCAAACGCCGGATGGCCCGTCAACCCAAAGAGGATGGCGGCGGCGGTCGCCACCAGGCCGTTTGCAAAGACGTTGAAGTAGCCGCGCACGCCTCCGTGCTCCTGGGCGACGCCGAGCTGCTTCTTGTCGCCGTAGCGATACCGGGTAGCCCCGGCACCGATGATGAAGAAAGTGAGCATGATCAGGAACCACCGGACATCGGCGAAGACGATCAGGATGATCCCGATCATGGCGCCCGAGAAGAGGCCGCTGATATCGGCCACCCGGACACGGTAGGATGTGTAACCGAACCCGAACGCTATCACGGCCGCCGCGATGAGAAGGATCAGGTCAACCTCGAAGTTGAGTTCTTCAAAGAGGAACATCGTCATCGCGACGCCGAGAGCCTCGATCATCAGGGCGTCGTCCCGGCCCCGAAGAGCCGCCCGGAGGAGTACCGCGACGACCACGCCCATCACGACGACGAGAGGCGCAGTATAGTGCAGGTAGAACATCACCGCAATCGATACGGCGATTGCGGCGATCAGGTGGTGGAGATACGCCACATGCCGATCGCCGGTAAGCCGGAAGACCACCTCCCCGATCACGACGATGCCGAGCGTGCAGGTGAAGACGAACGTCGAGAGCCAGCCGAGCCCGTAGAGTACGGCAAGCGCGACGATAGAGAGCGATACGTAGCGAGTCTCCTTGATGAGGGAGAGGACGAGCGAGAACGGAACGAGGAAGAGCGTGAGCAGCCACGCCGGCTGGAGCAGGGGAGCCAGGCCTATGAAGGCGAGGGTGAGAGCTAATGCCAGAACCAACCCCTGCGGTTTTGTCATTCTTATAGTGTATGAAGTACGGGGACAAAGCCTTTAGGGTTGAATACCTGCCATCTCCGTGATTTTCAGCGATGAACCCCCCGGGGCGCTCCGGCCGGGAAGCGTCCTAACAATATATTTCACTGGGAAGAGAAAGATTATACGCTGAAAATGTCGCCGTCACATCAACTACCCAAAAACTACGATATCGAAGACGTGGAGACGCGCTGGCAGAAGACCTGGCGGGATGAGGAGAACTATTTTGACCCCGCCTCGTCAAAACCGCAGTTCATCATCGATACGCCGCCTCCCTATCCCACCGGCAACTTCCATATCGGGAATGCGCTGAACTGGTGCTATATCGACTTCATTGCGCGGTACAAACGCATGCGCGGCTACAACGTCATGTTCCCGGAGGGGTGGGACTGTCACGGCCTCCCGACCGAGGTGAAGGTCGAAGAGACTTACGGGATCACCAAGAACGACGTACCACGGGAGAAGTTCCGGGAGATGTGCCGTGACCTCACGCTTGGAAATATCGAGAAGATGCGGGCGACCATGCGCCGTCTTGGATTTTCCATCGACTGGAGCCACGAGTACATCACCATGCTCCCGGAGTACTACAAGAAGACCCAGGCATCGTTTTTACAGATGCTCAAGGCCGGCGACATCTACCAGAGCGAGCATCCGGTGAACTTCTGCACCCGGTGCGAGACGGCCATCGCGTTTGCCGAGGTCAACTACGCGCCCCGCACCACCAAACTCAACTACTTCGACTTCGACGGTGTCGAGATCGCCACCACCCGGCCGGAACTGCTCGCGGCCTGCGTTGCCGTGGCCGTTCACCCCGAAGACGAGCGGTATCGCGGCATGAAGGGGAGGAAGCTCGCCGTCCCGATCTTCGGTCATGACGTTCCGATCATCGAGGACGTCGCGGTTGACCCGGAGTTCGGCAGCGGTGCGGTGATGATCTGTACGTTCGGCGACAAGACGGACGTCTATTGGTGGAAACAGCACGGTCTGGACCTCCGGAAGGCGATCGACCGGCAGGGCATCATGACCGCAACCGCGGCCCCATACGAGGGGATGACGTCGGAGGTCTGTCGGGAAGCGATCCTCCGCGACATGAAGGAGGCCGGGATCCTGAGGCGGCAAGAAGAACTCGAGCAGCGAGTGGGGACATGCTGGCGGTGCAAGACCCCTATCGAGATCCTCTCGGAACGGCAGTGGTTCGTCCGGGTTCACCAGGATGAGATCCTGGATGCGGCACGGAAGATCTCCTGGACGCCGGAGCATATGTTTGCCCGGATGGAGAACTGGACGAACTCCATGGAATGGGACTGGTGCGTATCCCGGCAGCGGATATTCGCGACGCCCATCCCGGTCTGGTTCTGCACCGCCTGCGGCGAGATGGTCCTTCCCGCCGAGGAAGACCTCCCGATCGACCCGACGGTCGATAAGCCGAAGATCCCATGTCCACAGTGCGGGGGGACGGACTTTACCGGCGAAGCGGACGTGCTCGACACCTGGATGGACTCCTCGATATCGGTGCTCCACGTTACCGGGTGGGACGGAACCGGCAGGCCGCCGTACTTCCCGGCGCAGCTCCGCCCCCAGGGCCACGATATCATACGGACGTGGGCGTTCTACACCATCCTCCGGGCAAAGGCACTGATCGGCGGCCACCCCTGGAATGAGATCCTGGTGAACGGCATGGTGCTCGGGGAGGACGGGTTCAAGATGAGCAAGAGCCGGAGCAACATCATCTCTCCCGAAGAGATCGTCGTGCAGTACGGCGCGGATGCGCTCCGACAGTGGGGTGCCGGGGGGGCCACGATCGGCTCGGACATCATGTTCAACTGGAACGATGTCGTTGCCGCGTCCCGGTTCCAGACCAAACTCTGGAACATCTTCCGGTTTGTCATGGGGCACCTGGACTCCGGAACGGAGAGTACGGCGCCGGTGACGGAACTCATCGATCGGTGGCTGCTTGTCCGGCTCTCCGAGACCGTCGCCGAGGTCACCGCCGCGATGGAGGGCTACCAGTTCGACCGGGCGCTCAGGGCAATCCGGGAGTTTGCCTGGAACACCCTTGCCGACGACTACATCGAGATCGTGAAGGGGCGGTTGTATGCGGACGACAGCAGCAGGGCGAGCGCCTGCAGCGTGCTCCGGACGACGATGGATACCCTCTGCCGCCTGCTTGCCCCGATCATCCCGCACTTTGCAGAAGAGTGCTACCACAACCTCGCCGGGAGGAGCGTGCACAAAGTGT
>JBAYQF010000094.1:0-6243 GCA_041677325.1 Methanoculleus sp. | reverse complement strand
CGCCCGCATCAGCCCGAAGGTGATCGTCCTGATGGGCGGGCTTGCGATGCCGGGCGTCCCGGTCACGAAAGAGGAGGTGCAGGCGGTTGTCGCGGCTCATCCCGGTGCAAAGGTCGTGGGCATCTGTTTCATGCAGATGTTTGAGAAGATGGGCTGGATCGACGCCTTTACCTTCGACCTGATCATCGACGCAGCCATCGACCCGGTCAGGGTCTGGCGGTGATCAGCCGGTTTACGGCCGGCTGCATCCCCCGCGGCGGGCCGGAGGGAAGCAGGGTGAACCGGAACGCCGCCCCCCCTCCGGGCTGCCCCGGCACCCGGTCATCGACCCGGATCCATCCGCCATAGCGCGATATAAGCATCTTTGTGATGTAAAGCCCGAGCCCTTTCCCATTCCGGTTGTTCGTGCCCCGCATGAAACGAGTGAAGAGAAAGGGCTTTACCTGATCCGGCACACCCGGGCCCGTATCCTCGACCGAGACCTCGATCATCCCGTCCACCTCCTCAACCCGGATGGTGATCTCGACGTCCGGTTCCCCGAACTTCTCCGCATTGCCGATGAGATTCGCAAAGACTTCCGGGAGGAGATCGTCGGCCATGACCTCGACGGGTTCTCCCTTGTAGGTGATCCGGGCGTCGGGGTGGTGTGCAATCCCCGCCCTGATGACGGCATCGAGATCGATCGGTCGTGTCACCGTCTCGCAGGAGTGCAATCGCCTGAGTGTCGTGACGTTCTGGATGATCTCGATGCTCCGATGTATCCCGCCTCTGAGTTTCAGGGTCATCTGTCGCTCCCTCCCTTCCAGCACCCCGGCGAGCAGGTCGGTGTAGCCGAGAGCGACGGTGTTTGCGTTGTTGATGTCGTGCCCCATGATGTCGAGGTAGAGGTTTACCTCCTCGTGAGCCGCCCGCAATCTCTCTTCCGCCCTGATGCGCTCGGTGATGTCGGATCCTGAACCGATGATCCCGATCGGTCTGCCGTCGTCGCCGGTGAGCACCGTATCCTGCCATGCAAGGATGCGCTCCCTCCCATCCCGTGTGACGACCGGGTTCTCCCGTGTGCCCGGGAAGGCGGTACCCCTGGTGATCTCGCCATCGAAGATCTGCCGCCGGGCGGTCCGGGATGATTCCGGGACAACGGTTGTGAACCAGTCCCTCCCGATCAGTTCCTCCTCGCGATAGCCGAGCAGTTCACATCCGCGGCGGTTGATGAGCCGGATGGTATGATCGGTGTTGATGACGGCGACGAGACCCCCTGCCACATCAAGGTAGTGCCGGATGAGATCTCTCTCTTTCTCGACCTCCCGTCTCTCTTTTTTGATCTGCTCAGAGAGAGAGGCGACGACGAAAGCGATGACGATGAACATCAGGGCGCGCCCATAATCGTTCAATGTCAGGATATCCGGCCGGTAAAAGAGGCTGCTTGCAACGACGAGACCCCCGAGGAAGAGGGCGACCGGTATGCTTTTCCTCTCCCACCAGAGCGCGGTCAGGATGATCGGGATGTAGAAGAAGTGTGAGAAGACCGTTCCGAGCATCAGGACTGTGTGGAAGTAATAGGTCAGGAAGACTGATGTAGCAAGGAGAACCAGCAGGATTGCTACCCGTTGCCGTTCGGTCGGGGTTATCATCAGCATACACTCCCGTCTGGATATATAATTGCAATATTATAATAATAACTGTATGCAAAATTTTTTCCGTTCTGATCGGTTTTCCAGCGATTCCGGGCATGTTCTCAGGCGATATACCTTGACGCCCCCTCTTTCTCGTCGGTGTTTTTCCGGGCGCAGGAATACCTGATCCTTTCGTTGCCCCTCGACGATATGCTGAACGCATGGGCACCAAACCCGGGCAGATGTGCCGATGGAGGCATAAACCTCTTCACTTCAGAAATCAAAGAATAAAGCGTAATGAAAAAAATTCCGGGAATCCTCAGGGTTACAGATAACCTGTCCGGTTCCCGGGCAGGCCATCTTCCATCCCCCGCTTTCCCGAAGCGGCACTGTGCCGAAACCTCCCTCTCTCACCGGCCAGAAGAGCCCGGGAGGGTCCGGCTCCCCCGAGAACGCATCCTCTGGTGAACCCGTGTCAACAGACCTTACCACAGTACTGAACGCGATGGGCTACCCCGATACCGCGATCCCAGCCCTGGTGGAGTCGCTTTCCCCTGCTGTCACCAACTACCTGCGGGACTTCCGACAGCAGGAGATCCGCGACATCATCGAGACGCTCCTCTACATCTACATCGCCCGAAACAGCACCTCATCCCGGGGAGACGGGATGGGTGTGGTCGAACAGAGCTGTTATGCCTACACATCCGGCCCGCTCTTTGCCCTTACCGAGGTCGGGTTCATCGAATCCACCTCCTGGCATGGTACGGCGGTGATCAACGCGACACCTTCCGGAGAGGTGATAGCCCGGCCGCTGATGGAGACGCGGCTCCAGGCGCTGGACATCGCAGGGCTGGCCCGGGATATCCATGAGATCGTTCCGGCCCTGCTCGCGGGGACGGTGCGGGGATCATACATCAACAAGACCTTCCCGTCCACACTTCCCCGCACCGAGGAGACATTCATCGGTTTCCTCCTCAACAACAATCCTCGCCTCTTCACCGAGTGCGAGCGGTTTGCCGCGCGGCTCAAGGCTGCCGGGTGCGCAGTTCTTGCCTACGCCCATGATCTCGACAGTTCCAGGGCACTCGGTGTCGTCTACACCTTTCCACCGGAGTTTGCCTACATCCTCAAGGGGATGCTCGAGCAGATCGACCCTGCCGTCCGGGAGCATTACGATATGCTCCTTGAATCGTTCTATTCAACGTTCACCGTCCTGCGATACCTCGCCTGCGGTGAGGATTACGATCGCATCCGGGCATCGCCGGCCCTCCGCCGCGAGCTCTCGCGTGTGCTCTCCCTGCTCTCCGATGCGATCTACCTCCTCGAGGGGGTGCACGAGGAGGATGGAGTCGATCTCGCCCGGTTCATCGTCAGGGACCGGAACCTCTACGATATGTACCTGCGCGATCTCGGGCGGGAGCTGATCGCCGATGTTGCTGCAAAGATCGTCATCGACCGGCCGGTCCCGGTTGCAGTTCCTCTCCCCTCCCACGAAGAACCCTGCACTGTTCCCGACACGGAAATGGTCATGATGTCTCCCTCCCCCGAAGGGGCTCCGGAGGAGGATATGGATGAAGAGGAGTGGGGTGCGCTCTCCTTCGCGGGCGAGGTTGAGGAAGAACCCGAAGAGGAGCCCGAAGAAAAATCCCTCCCTCCCGTGCCGAAGCCCGTCCCCACCCGCCGTGTTGCCCCTCCCACCCCGGTTCAGGCGCCGCCGCCCTCCCGTCCCGGAGGACTCGACATCTTCCTCGGCCCCGCCACGGATGGGCGGCGGGTGGACTGGTCGCCCGGCCAGCTCAACAACGGCCACATGATCATCATCGGCGGCTCAGGCGCCGGCAAGACCGAGACGATCCGGTGCATCGCCACCGAACTTTCGGCGGAGGCGATGCCGGTCATCCTGATCGATTTCCACGGGGATATGGCCGCGAGCAGCGGGGAGATCCGGTCATACAAGATCCGCGAGGGCGGCGAGTATTACTTCAATCCGCTGGAACTCGATCCCGCGATCGATGAGATCACCCCGCTTCGGGCAACCTCGGACTTCGTCGACGCTATATCGATCAACTTCCCGACGCTTGGTATCCAGCAGAGGAGGAAGATCAAGAACATCATCAAGGACTGCTACCGGATGTCCGGGATCACGGGAAATACCGGGACCTGGACGCGGGTGCTCGACTTCGACGATATCGAAGGCGAGATCATGAACTGCGAGGATGAGGCGATCCCGGCCTACCTCGAGGACATCTTCGACTACAAACTCTTCTCAGGCGAGGAGAAGATATCGATCCCCACGCTCCTCTCCGGTGGGATCACCCACATCAACTTAAACGCCCTCCCCGAGAACCTGCGTTATCTCTTTGCGGATCTCTTCCTGCGGCGGATCTACTACAGTCTCCAGGCGATGGGCGAGATCCCGCGCGGGACGGATAATGAACGGGCGAAGTTCCGGTTGTTTGTGATCGTCGACGAGGCGAAACTCCTGGTGAGCCAGAAGAGCGGTTCGAAGACGGCGATCAAGGCTGTCCTGAACAAGTATGCGACCGAGATGCGAAAGTTCGGCGTCTCGCTGATCCTTGCGTCGCAGTTGATCGCCCATTTCAACGAGGAGATCCTCGCAAACATCGCCGTGAAGTTCTGTATGCGTTCCGAGAACAAGAAGCAAGCACAGGAGAACGCCCGGTTCTTCGAGGTGAGTGAGAAGGATCTCCTCAACTTCCAGCCGGGAGAGGGGATCCTGATCATCGGCTCGGATAAGATGAACATCACGATCGTGCCTGCATCGGAACGAGGCCTCCAGTGACGCGGTATGCGTGACCGTTCACCCGGCAAGATATTGGGTCGTCACGCCCCGCCCTCGCCGTCCCCCCGGAGATGTGCAAAGAGCCGGGCAAGCGAGACGACGTCCTGCCGGTTGTGCTCCACGATCGGGAGGAGCGGGCCGGGGTTTTTGGTCCGGCGGTAGGTCTTGTAGAACTCCGGCACCATCCGGCCCGGGATGTCGTCCTCCCGGGTGACGCCGAGGACCCCTGCCTCGAGCGCCTCAAGCCGGCAGGAGGCAAACGTATTCTTCCAGCGCCTGCGTGCAAAGTGGAGGATATCGATATGGGGGATGTCGAGGTCTGCCGGGATGCCGTGGTGGGCGAGCCGATCACGGATGTACGGGAGATCGAACGTCTGGCCGTTGAAGGTAACGAGGGCGGTGCCTTCCGCCTCCAGGTCGGGCAGGAGATGGCTGAGCGCCGCCTCTTCCTCCTCGACCGATCGCGCGAGGTACTGCCGAACGGCGATCGAACCCCCGCTCACCCGGGCAAGGCCGATGAGGATGATCGGCCGTGAGAAGAGCCCCATCGTCTCGATATCGAGGAAGACGAGATCTTCGGGTGCGTGGAACCGGCTGGCTTCAAGAATGAGCGGGTCGCTCCGTCGCCGCCGCCGCCCGATCAGGTCTGCGATATCGCGGGTATTTCCTTCTGCTATAGATTCGAGCAGCCGGGCCGCGTCCCGGCAGTAGCGCGGATCGCCTGCAAGATCGGCGATCGTCCGGCAGCCCTGCTCTTCCAGGCGCCGTCGTGTCGCCTCACCGATGCCGCGGATCAGGGTGAGGTCGCCAAGAAGGGCGGATGCCGCCCGGATGGGGTCACGGGCATCAAGGTTCATAGGGCTCCGGGATTCTATGGCATAGCACGCTCCGGAAGGGCACGCCACCTCGCGGCCGCAGAAGAGATCCTCGACCGCCTGCCCCCGGCATCCGGCAATGAGGTTATCCCGGAGTCTCCGTGCCTCTTCCTCCTCCTCAAAGCGGCAGATGAAAGGCGACCGGGAACCCGGAATCGGCCTCCATCCTTGATTGAACGGGTATGCCATCCTTCCGGTCAGGGTTTGACCTCGCCGCTCTTCAACATATCCGCCGTATGGCGAAAGTGAACGGCGGGCTGGAAGATGCCCCCCTCCCGGGCACCGCATAAATACTCCCGCCGACAACAGAAGGGGAGACATGAATGCCGGGGACGATGGTATGCCCCGGGCTTCGCGCCGCCCTCACTACCGACCTGCCAGATTACACCCGATCCCATGCTGCACCGAATCTTCACCGCCCTCGCCCTTGCTGCCGTGATCCTCACGGCCGGGTGTCTGGGCGGCCTCCTTCATCCCCCTGTCGTCCCGCCCGCCATCGTGCCGGTCGATGGGATGCCCTCAACGGATGCACCAATCTACACCTTCCTCTTCGGGGACGGGGAGGAGACGATCCGGATCGAGCCTGACCCGGCGGTCTATGCCGGCGCAAAGGCAGCCGACCGCCAGCTCTACCTCTACGAAGACCTCGCCAGAGAGGAGTGGATACCCATCTACCTGGCGTTTGCAGACGATCCTCACCAGGAGTCATTCTATACCGATCTGCTCGCAGCACTCCGTGATATTCGAGAACGGGAAGATCTCGACGGCGATCGCTACATCGAGTTGATCGCGGTCTTCGTGCAATCCATCCCTTATAAGACCGATGCCCTGGCGATCGAACCGAAGTTCCCGATCGAGACCTACGTGGACGGCGAAGGCGACTGCGACGACAAGAGCCTCCTCCTTGCCGCGCTCCTCGCACGGGAGGGGTACGGGACGGCGCTCTTCTACT
>JBAYQF010000093.1:0-6266 GCA_041677325.1 Methanoculleus sp. | reverse complement strand
GCCGTCGCCCTCCCCCGGATCACCGCGCAGGTCCGGGCGCGGGATGACCCGGAGACCAGAACGTGGCTTGCGGAGAAGAAACAGGCGTGGTTTGAGCGTCTCGACCGGGAAGCCGACCCGGAGGCCGCTCCCCTCCGCCCGCCCTACATCATGAAGATCCTCTCTGAGACCCTCCCGGAGGATGCGATCATATCCATCGATGTCGGTGACAACCAGTGGTGGTTCGGGCGGAACTTCCGGATGAAACGGCAGCGGTTTGCGATGTCGGGCTACCTCGGGACGATGGGGTTCGGGCTCCCGGGGGCGATCGCGGCGAAACTTGCCTACCCCGATGCGACCGTCGTCTGCATAACCGGGGACGGGGGGTTCTCGATGGTCATGGCCGATTTCGTCACAGCGGTGAAGTACGATCTTCCCATCGCCGTGTTCGTCCTGAATAACCATGAGCTTGCCATGATCCGCGAGGAACAGCGGGAGGAGAACTACCCGCCCTACGGGATCGACCTGACAAACCCCGACTTCGCGGCGTTTGCAGAGGCATGCGGCGGCACAGGGATACGGGTGGCCCTGCCGCAGGATCTTGCTGGTGCCGTTACCCGGGCGCTGGGGGTGAATAAGCCCGCCGTTATTGATATCGAGACTGATCCGAGGCGGTTCAAGTAACCGGGCGGATCCCGGGACGGCACCCACCCGAAACGTGTAAGTACCCTGCAACAGTATGAAGAGTTGAGGGTATTCGTGAACGCCCCGGTCATGGCCGCACAACATGGTGTCCGTGCCGGGTAGATGCCGGTCTCCCTGGATGTCGGACCGGGTGAGAGTACCGGCATACCGTTCTTCACTCCACGCTGAGGGATTCCGGGCGCCGTTATCAGCGGCTCCCGGAGTAAACTTACGACGCGCCGGAACCGCTCCGGTTCACTCTTCTTCCTGTGGTTATGAGCTGACCGGGAGGTCTATCGCTCAAAAAGAGGAGGGAGTTCGATCACTCGTCACAGCAGAGATAGCCGTAGAGGAACGCAGCGGCGAGCGCACCGATGATCGGCCCGATGATGTAGATCGGGAAGAACTCCCAGAGACTCTGCCCTGCAAGCAGCCAGTCTCCAAGGTAGGGGCCGAACGTACGGGCGGGGTTGAGCGACGCGCCGGTCAGGTTCCCGATCGTCGTGATGATCCCTGCAACCGTGAGACCCACCAGAAGCCCGGCAAAGCCCGGTGGGGCACGTTCGTCGACGGCGACGCCCATGATGACGAACATCAGAAGGAACGTCCCGATCGCCTCGATGACGATCGCCTGTAGGTAGCCGATGCCGTGGAAGGGCGCCGTCGCCCCGAGTCCCCCGATCGCGATGGCATCAGGGCCGACAGCCCAGGCAAAGAGAAGACTTGCGACGGCGGCACCGAGGAGCTGCGCAACGATGTAGGGGATCACGTCGCGGCCGGGAAACCGGCGGACCGCAAAGAGGGCTATCGTCACCGCCGGGTTGATGTGGCAACCCGATACCCGCCCGAGGGCATAGATCGAGGCGGCAATCGCGATACCGAAGGCAAGCCCGATCGCGAGCCAGTCGCCGAGGCCGCCGAGCGCCCCGATCCCGATGTTGAACGGTGTCGCCGGGTTGGTGCCCGCGGCGATCATCAGCGTGACGACCGCGGCACCCGCCCCGAAGAAGACCAGGATGAATGTCCCGAGTGCCTCGGCGACGAACCGTTTTCCAAGAGATACAGTCATGTTTTCACCAGATGTCCTTATCGTTCAGAGCAAGGGTTTTCGGAAAAAATAGTCCGGGAGAAGGGCTCACTTCCCATACAGGGCAGAGTAGCACTCTCTACAGAGGAAACGCGGCAGCGGAGCCTTCAGGCGCCTGCTCGGGAACGGGTAGCCGCCCTCCCAGACATCAACGTCTTTTCTGATGGCATGCTCGAGACAGAGCCCCATACCGCAGACGATACAGATCGCCACCGCCTCGCTCTCCTTCCCCTCAAGTGCGCAGTAGTAGCACTTCATAACCTCTCTCCCTCCCTCAAACCGCTTCTCTCCACTGGCAGTACTGGTGGCGCATATCAACCAGGCAGGCCGTAGCACAGCTCTTGCAGCCCCGCATGGGAGCGGCCGCCGTATCCTTCTCGAGGGCGATGATGTTCGTCATCATCGTCGCGGTCACGGGTTCGCTCGTCAGGAGGCACGGGTAGTCGGCAAGCCGCATCAGGGCGGAGAACCGGACGGATATGGCACAGGCGGGGTAGGCATACCACTGCGGGTTCATCAGAACCTCGTTCTTGTGGATGGGCGAAAGATCGATCGGGTACTTGCCGACCTTTGGAACCAGTTCTTCCTTCAACCCGGCCCGGTTGCGTTGCGCTTTGTCGAGGATCTTCCACCCGCGGTAGATCGCATCCATGAAGTCACAGTTGTGGAGTTCCACCGCCGCACCCCGGGAGGGGTAGATCTGGACGTAGTTGTGGAACCGCTTTGTGAGCAGGTCGACGATCATGGGGGCGTTGAATCCGTCGAGCTCGAGGATGTACTCGGTTGCCGCCGCCGTGGCGCCGGTCGCGAGCGACAGGACCTCCCAGTAGCTCTTGTATGCGTCCAGAGACTTCCGAAGCGAAGATTCCATAACATCGGTGACCGCCTCGATCACCGCCATGACGACATCGTCCTTGCACATGTTGAAGGTCGACTGTGCGATGTGGTGCGCAACGTCGCCGACACTGTAGGCGGGAACGGTCAGGATGTTGCCATAGTGGACGCCGTCATCGACGGCCGCACGGACGGATGCCTCCATCCGCCGACGGTACCCGCTCATGTACTTCTGCGGATCGAATGAGGTCATGCCGGCATCGTTCATCAGTTCTACCTGCGCCTCAACCGGTTCGCGGTAGATCTTCTGCATGATCGCGACCTCTTTCGCCGTTGCTTCAGTAGCGGTTGCTCCGGCCTCAAGAGCCTTGGTAAAGGCGTCGCCGAACCCATAAGAGGTGTTCATGCCCCATGATTTGGCGGCGAGGATAGCCCGCTTGTGCTCAACCGGGATCTCGGTCTTTGCCAGTATCTGGTTCACCACATTGCTTGTGCTCCCCGGTATCAGCGCAAAGTCGACGACACAGGTGGGGCCGTAGAACCCGCCGTAATGTCGGACGGCTTCAAGGCTGATCAGGGCTTCCGCATCGGCAATCGCCTCGACGAAGGTCTCGACACTCTTTGCGAATGCCGCATCCTGCTCTTTCAGTATCTCAAGCACCACGGGCGTCTGGTAGTGCTCGACGAACGGATCATCCTCAGGGCGGACAGCCTTCGTGAGGCTTTTGATGGTGTCGTAGTGCGAGATCACCGAGTTCTTGTGAAGTTCGATGACCGCACTGCTCTGGTCACCAATCGCCGTCATCGTCCGGACTGCGTCAACATAGGGTTTTGCATCCGTTATAGTGAATTTCCGACCACGTTTCGCCTTGAGCGTATCCACGTCCGCCCTCTGGGCGGCCATGGATTCGTTTATCATCTTCTCGTAGAGTTCTTTCATCTCAATCACCTTAGATACGGTCTCCTGCTGGAGTCCGGGTGTTCGTAAAGCGATCCCTGCGGCGACCCCATCCAGGACGCACCGGGTCTGGCGGTGCGGGCGGTTGGAGCGGTACGGAGGTAATGGCGGTTAGCAAGATCGATGATCTCCGCCGGGAGAACGGTGTGGTGAGGAGACGGGGGTGTCCGATGGATTACCGGGACATCTCGTTCGCATGGTCGTTGATTCCCATACCCATTATCTCACATCAGAATCCTGGTGCAGGTCTTCCAATGCCATACTGGGCTACACTACCATATATCTGTTGTGCAACTGGTGAATGGGACAATCAGGTTCCCCGGAGATATTCCCCAGGGAAATTGCGTGATATATTGCATTTTCTCGTAAAATGCCCGCCCGGGAACGGTGTATCAGAACCAGGCATCCAGCGTCTTCTGCGTTTTCTTCGCCGGAGCCCGGGCAAGAGCACTCCGGACCCGATCCTCTGAGAAGTCGTAGCGGCCACAGAGCATGGAGACGATCCCTTCGATGTCCGGCGCCTTCCACTCGAGGGTGTAGTCGTCGGTGACCGGTGGGTTGAGGAAGAAATCCCGGATCGGGGCGGGATCGAAGTCCGGTTGTTTTTCGGCGATCACGCTCTCGAACCCGCCGTTCCGGACGATCTTTAAGGCCGTCTTCCCGCCGACGCCCCGGATGCCGGGGTTGAAGTCCGTGCCGACCAGGATCCCTATCTCGACGAGCTGCTCCCTCGTCACCCCGAGGCGGTCGAGGAGGGAGGAGAGGACGATCCTCTCGGGGTTCACCGTGATCGTCCGCCCCCGCATCTTCCTCTTCCCGCTGACGGTGAGGTTTCGCACCAGGATCGGGGAGCCGAAGAGAAGCGAGTCGTAGTCCTGCGAGACCACGTAGGTGACCTTCCCCTCCCGTGCCATATGGGCGGCCTGAGCCTCGCCCTCGCTCGGCGCCTGCACCCGGGGGATCCCGAGCAGGTCGAGGAGTTCCCGGGACGATTCGAGGATGTGACTGTCAATACGGGCGGATGCACTCGCCTGCTTATACGCCTCCTCCATATCCCCCTCCCGGAGCGCCGCCTTCCATGCCTCATCCGCCCTGGCGCGGACCTCGCGCCGCTCGTCGATCGTTTCCTGCTTGAGCTCCGGCGGTTTTCCGTCGAAGACATAGACCGGCCGGATCCCTTTTTCAAGGAAGTTCACCGTCCGAAAAAGGATGCCGGAGAGGTGCGAGGTGACCCTGCCCGCACCGTTCATCAGCGGAGTACCGTCCGGCTGCCGGATGATCGTGAGGAACTGGTAGAGCGCGTTGTGGGCATCCACGGCGGCGACGCCGGAGAGATCGCTCCACGCCAACGGTTCTTTACAGTCTGCGAGAATGTCGCGAATAGCAACGCCCATGCTACCAGATCATGAGAGTGGGATATACCATTAAGATGGTGGTCTGGTTCAACGATACATCCGCCGGGAGAGGCCGTCGACGATCTCCTCGATGTGGCTAACGGTGTTATCGTACCTGCCAGTCAGTGTCTTTGCCATATCCTCCATATTCACGCGCATGGTACGTTCTCGCTGCACGATGCTCTTCTCAAGGTTCACGATCTTTATGCCGAGAGATATGATCAGTCCTCCGAGGGCGAGCATCATGAACGTCGCAGCAACCGCTATGACCAGGTCCTGCCAGAACCGCATCACCAGCACGACGGTGGAGATCACCATCACGATGGTGAGAACGATATCGCCGATGAGTTCGCGAATCTCCATAACTTAAAGTGATGAGGATGCATTAATTAACCTACCTATAATGAATGGAGTTTTGTGATGCAGATACGCGACTGGCTGCCGTTTCTTGGAATAGCCCTGATGCTCCTGTTCGTCCAGATCATCGCCGTCATCCTCGTCACGCCGATGCAGGCGGCGGGGCTTGTTGCATTTGAAGACCCGGAATCCGTGGCGAATCCGTTGATATTTATAGGGATGCTGCTTCTCTTCACGCTGGTTCTGCTCTTCCTGATCCGGACGGGAGGCCGGCGGTTCATCGCTGTATTCATCGGATTTGCCCTCTTCATGACGTTCCTCTACATATTCGGTTCGCTTTCATTCCTCCTTCTCGGGGCTACCACCGCTGCCACGATTGGAACGCTCATCGGCGCAATTCTCGCGACTGCGCTCCTCTATCTCTACCCTGAGTGGTACGTCATCGATGTCCTCGGCGTGCTGATATCAGCCGGGGTTGCGTCCATTTTCGGGGTTTCTCTCGCTATTTTACCGGTCTTTGTGCTGCTCGTGCTGCTCGCGATCTACGATGCCATATCGGTCTACCGGACAAAGCACATGATCACCCTCGCCGAGGGCGTCCTCGAGACAAAAGCGCCTATCATGGTCGTTGTCCCGAAGAGAGGGGATTATTCGTTCAGGAAAGAGGGACTCAGCATCGATGAAGGAAAGGAACGCGGCGCGTTTGTGATGGGGATGGGCGATCTCATCATACCCACGATCCTCGTCGCATCATCGCATGTCTTCGTGGATGCACCCGCTGTTCTCTGGGTTCTCTCCGTCCCGACGCTCGGCGCGATGGCGGGGGCGTTTGCGGGTCTTGCGGTACTCCTCTACTTCGTCAATAAAGGTAATCCACAGGCAGGACTCCCCCCCCTGAACGGCGGGACTATTCTTGGATTTCTGGTTGGGGCGGCTCTCGCAGGCTCGTTTTCGTGGCTTTCTCTCGGTATGT
>JBAYQF010000092.1:0-6273 GCA_041677325.1 Methanoculleus sp. | reverse complement strand
CCTGTTGAACGATATCCGGCTCTAGTGGCCATTTCTCCCTCGGCCTGTCCTGCTGCTTCAACCGGGTCTTTGCCTCCATCACCACATCGTGGCGATGGTGCTTCCCTTTCTCGTCGCGCTTTGTCCGGACAGGATTTGCACGGAGCACAAACGCAAGCTGCTGCCCCAGACGAAGGACAGGGTCATAAGGTTTCGTCTCGATCATCCACATCCCACCCCGATTCACCGGCTCGCGCTGGCAGGCCGCGTAGATCGCAGGCATCCCGCCGACGTCTTCCACCCGGTAGAGGAAGTCCCGCTCCCTCTCGGGACCGTCGGTGAAGAGATCCCAGACCATATGGTGCGCCTGATACTCGCTCCCCATCATCTGCCAGAACTCACGCTTCCCGGTCGCATCCGGTCGGAGCCGTATCCTGCTCAAATACATGATGATTCGCTCCGTAAGACACCGTAATGCTCGTTCCTGCTCCCAAACTGCCACCGCTTCCGGTTCAACGGGTTGTCATAGCGCAGAGTCGTCTGGATTGCAGGGACACCTGCATCTTCATCCCCCTCCCAGAATACCCGCAGATCGCCGTCATGGAGCAGACCCTGCAACAGTTCACCATCCGGGAACTGCGCCGACAAAAGTGCAGCCACAAGATTTTCACCGTAAACAACCTGTGCATGCACCGGGAGGGCGAGCGGGCAGGACTTCCTCCCGAGATAGAGAACGAAGACCGGGTTGTTCAGGGCGCTTGCCAGTTCCCCCAACGAGCAGGGAGCCGCCCCCGATCCGATCCAGACACATATCGTCGAGACGGCATCGCACCGGTAATCCCGCGTGGAGAGCACCGTTGAGAGGTTCTCGCGAGGTATCGCCAGTTCCTCCTTTCTGGTGGCAAACGAATGTTTTTTCCGCCCTTTTCCGGCGGGTGGAACCTGGGATGTGTGATAATCCCGAAGCAGCACACCAGGCGCATCTACCTGGACTGCCACCCGGTAGGCGTTCGAGAGAGCAGAAAGCCGCTCCTCTTCGTCACGACGGATCCCGAGCGCCGCCGCAAGCAGCCCGACGATCGCGGATCGGGACGGATGATCGGAGATCGGGCGGAGTTCACCGACCGCTATATCCCCCCACGATGCCATCATGCCATAGAGACGGAATATGAGGAACTCACGCATGTTGACCCGCCACGAAATCCAGAACCCCTTGCAGCGTTCCTTCGCCGGCGTGAGCATCCATATCACACCAGGCGTCGCTGCACTTCCCATACACGGCGTCCATCCTGTCACGAGTCTCCTTCAGAGCCCTGATGGCACTTCCGAGCAGATCGGCATCCTGCAACGGCTTTAAGAACGCAACCGAGAGTGAACGGGGCTGTTGTCCCCCCCTCTCCGCAAGCAGGTACGACGCGTATGCCCGCGACGCAAAACTGTTCTGCTTGCCGGTTGGCGCAACTTTCGTCGCTGCTTCGACGAGGGCGCGGAGAGAGGCTGCGGTGAGTGCTTCATCGTCACCGAGGTTCTCACACAGGAGATCGCGGTTGATGCAGGCGTAAAGGTAAAAGAGCCCGGATGCGAACTCCGTCTCACCGAGATGCCCGGCGCCCATATCCTCGTCGCCCCGGTTGAGGTCATCGACTGCCGTGAAGTAATCATCCTCGACCGCAACGGTATGCACGGTGACTGCGTGGGAGACCTGCACCGCCGCCTCCGTGTTGTAAGCCGGAGATGCCGCCAGCATACGGCCGAACATGGCGATATCGGCCGCGGTGTGCCTCTCCATCAGAAGTTTTTTGTCATTCTCATCAGGGTCGTTCCCGGTGGCCGCAAGTTTTTCGACCAGTGCGCCGATAGCGCCGATCTCCTCAGGACTGAAGTGGGCAAGCTGCTCGATCTCAAGGGCATCATCGCCTTTTTTCAGCTTCCCGAATGTACCGGCGATCTCTGATGCCCATTTCCGGGCTTTCTCCTCAGGGACTGGCTGGAACGTTGCAGACACATCTTTAGTGCCCTTGATGATCTCTGAGAGGCCGACACCCGATGTCAGGGACTGGTAGACAAGCGTTCCTATCTCTTTTGTCCGAATGCCAAGGTGCCCGGCAAGTGTATCAGAAAAGATATCCGATGTCCTCCAGGCCCGCTTCAGGCTCTGCGATGATATGCGCAGGCGTTGTGCACCGCCCATCATGGCGGTCTTCGGCCTGCCGAGGTCGTCTCGATTCAGGTTCGACGGCGGGTACGATACGAGCATGTGCAGCTGAATAAATTCACTCATAATAATTCCTCCTTCTGATAATTACGGTTCTTTCGGGGCTCTGTCATAGTAATCAAAAGCCCAGTTGTTCTTCGTCATCTCATTCCACCAGTAGACTCCATCCGCAAGGCTTGCGATGTTCACAGAGCCGTCGAGAAGCCGAACTGTCCGGATTAACGCACCATACAGGTCGCTGCGCTCCTCGATCTTGAGCAATCGCCGGAAACGCAGTCCGCTCACCCGGGCGCGATCGCCACCGTCCTTTGATGTCGCCATCTGCTGCGCGAACCGGAGCGAATAGTCATTATTCTTGACGTGTGAAAGGACTCCGGCCACCACCGCAAGTTTTTCGGCATCCACAGGGGCGATCCGGGAAAGGTCATGGCGCAACCGGTGGAACGCCGGAACAAACGCGATTTCCTGGACGTTTCGGCAGCGTCGGAGGGTTGCCCGGTCTCCGCGAGCGCGATCCAGTCCCCCCCACCACTCGACCAGGGCTGATCTTGCGTCGGGGTTGTTCGTAAACGAAATGTACTTCATCTGTTTCATGGGTGTTCACCTCGTGTTTTTGCCGGGCGTTTCCCTGGTTTTGTCTCACCGCCATCGGGATCTTTCGGGAGATCGAGCGCATCGCGGATCTTCTTGTTTCGGGGCGAAGTGAAGTTCCTGAGCATTCTCCGGGCCAGGGCTATATCCCGCGGGTCGGCAACGCCGATGAGATCGGCCTGGGAATAGGCCTCAAAGAGTTTCGTGGCCTCACTGGAGAGGCTCGAGAGCCACCGCAGTTTCAGGGAGGTCATATCCTCGCCTTTCTCCATCGCCTCCCGCATCGCTTCCAGCACAGCGTAGAACTCGCTCTCGGTCTCCTGCCAGAACCGCGAGTCAACCTCAGGGATGTTCCCGCCTGCATCTTTCCGTTCTCCGAAGAGCGCTCTTCGGATGCAACTGCGGGTGCTCGTCGCAACAAGATCGGCGGTCTTGATCAGCGCCGTCACAGCCCCCTCGTAACGTTCACGGATTCCGTCGTCAACGTGGATCAACGGCATCATGCTCTCGTTCCAGCAGACCACCTTCATGTTGTCCGTCTTGTAGCCAAACGCCCATAATGGAGCCGAACGGCCGAGATAATCAGTTAGATACCGCTGTCGCTCATTCCGGAAGACTTGAACCGCAAGAGCCGGTTGTGTGCGACTCTCAGGATCGTTCTGCACGAGTCCGAGCCAGTTCCGGTACGATATCCCGTCAGCCTGCCCGTGCTTTGGCAGGGGTTCTTCGGCGTTTTTTGGCTGATAATACGGTGTTAGCGGGTGTTTCCAGGCCCCTTTGTAGTTCACTCCTCCATCCTTCGTGATATACCGCGAGATGAGGGTATCCGATGTGCAACCACAGATGTCGCACTGTCCCGACTCCGTGTTGTCCAGATCGATCCGGATCCTGCGGGGCACGGCAAAGAAGATCTGCGCCGGATGGACGTCGATGGGAGCCGTGACCTCGTTCCGGGTGCTTGTGCGGGTCGGCCCCATCCAGGGAAATTTATCAGGATTCGCAGTTTTTGAAGCGTTTCCAAGGTTTTCAAAGAGATCCCGGGGAAGAACGTTCAACCAGACGGTCTCCCACAGGGTTGTGCCCGTGACCAATGTGGTAAGCGGTCCCCCGCCCCGGAGCGACGTCCGGTGCCCCCGGCCGCCGGACGGGGCATTCGTCTGGAGCGTAAAGAGTGCCATCGTGCAACAGGTCCGGCAGATGCGCCTGACCTGCCCTCGTTTCAGGAAGTGATCGGTGTTCAGTTTCAGCGTCTGCTCCCCGGGCATCTCCATGAGCAGCCGGTCCACGGGGCTCTCGACCCCTTCGCTGAGGTCATAGTCCTGCATGAACCGTGGTCCCACACCGCCGATGTTGAAAGCACGGGCATACGGTGCAAAAGCGGTTTTCAGTTCGTCAGGAGGCGGTGGTTCCTTGAACCTTCTCCTCCAGTCCCGGTTGTCGCCGGGGGGAGTTGCCGTCTGCACAAGGCCGATGAGAAACTGGATGAGCGCCCCGTTGAAGTCGGGTCGGGGTGCATCCAGCCGGATCGCGGGTTCGGTTCCCCCGGTGATCTCCCAGGGGGCGATGGTCTCCCGTGTTCCATC
Organism: Methanoculleus sp.; assembly: GCA_041677325.1. Lineage (GTDB taxonomy): Archaea > Halobacteriota > Methanomicrobia > Methanomicrobiales > Methanoculleaceae > Methanoculleus. The sequence goes on along the minus strand of JBAYQF010000092.1, from coordinate 1,905 downwards.
CTTTCGCACGACAGGCAACCATTGATCGTTAATGAGGTTGATCATGTTGTTCACCTGCATTGTCCGACCGTCTGGTACCGGTCAACGGGGTGATGAACCCCTCACGCGACTGGAAGAGACGGATGCGACAATGACATTGAATCATTCATAGTATAATATCTTATATCTTCCCATCCGGACTTTGTGGAGGGCCTTCCAGGCATCTTTGGAAAAATTTCATGCCGAATAGAAAATCAAGGCTATAAGAGGAGATGTTATCCCCTCCCATCCCGGATCTGCAGGCCGATTTCCGGATCGTAGGTGACGATCGCCTCGTTCCCCTTCCCGTTCCGTGCGCGCCCCTCCCATGACCCATCAGCGGTCAGAATCAGGGGAACAAGCACCCTTCCCTTCCCTTTCCCGGGCAGGAGCGGTTTTACACGCTCGCTCTCGCGCTCATCGGCCAGAGAGCTATGTAGAGGACTTGCTATCAGGGATTCCCGGACTGAAACCTGACTTTTTGCCCAGGCCTCTTCTCCACTTTCGCTCCAGGGCTGGAATCCAGTTCCCTCCCGGCGAGCCAGCACGACGATGATGCTCGGTTCGCCGAGCCGCGTTGGTGTCCGGCTATCGTCCTCCCACTGGCCGTGCAGATCTACATATCCCGCCTGCAATTGCAGCGCATTTATCTGTGCCAGCGCTGCATGCCCCCGATCTTTTCCGTCAGCCTGTATCTCCCAGAATTTGAGTGCATCAGGAACGGACGCCTGTGCCTTCTCACCAAAAACACCCTCGATCAAAAATCGGGCATCATCAGGCATCACAATCCGCCCCTGGGCCGCAAGCAGGCGGGCGGTGAGCCAGAGCTGCCCGTGTTTCTCATATACCCGGCCAGCTCTCGGGAAGATGCTCGTAAACCAGTCTCGTGGTGGAACCTCGACAGGAGGGGGAGAGAGGACAAGAAGGACCGGTGTTGCAGCAGCCCTGCCCTCTCTCTCCTGGTGCCGATGCAGCCTTCCAGCCCGCTGGATGATCAGGTCGATGGGTGCAAGGTCCGTGACCATCGCATCGAAGTCGATATCCAGCGACTGCTCGATAACCTGGGTTGCTATCAGTATCTTCCCCCTGCGGTCAGCATCTGTGCTCCGCTTCCCGAACCATCTCAGTACATCATCCTCGATCCGCTGGCGATCCTCGACGGTGAATCGGGCATGGAAGAGTTTGACGTGTTCGCCACCCCACCGGTCAACAAGACGCCGGTAGGTATCGATAGCATCGATGACGGTGTTCCGGATCCAGCAGGCGCACCGGCCTTCCCGAAGGGCACGCTCAAGGTAAGCCTCCACATCAGCCTCATTATCGGTGAGTTTGACTGTAACTGTCCTCCGGGAGAGGGTGTTTGCCGGTAACGCTATCTCATCTACACCCTCCGGGGAGACTATGGTCATCAGGGGAGGGTCAGCCTCCTGCACCGGTGGTGCCGATATCCCGAGACCTGAGCAGTAAGCGGCAACGAACCGCTTGCGGAGCCTGCCCGGAAGTGTCGCTGAGAGCAGGATCGTGCTGCTGCCGAAGGCTGCGTGAAACTGGAGCAGACGCTCAAGGAGGGCGTTCATATACTCATCGTAGGCATGCACCTCATCGACGATGAGCACGTGGCGGACAAGGCCGAGCAGGCGGAGCGATTGGTGGTGGAGCGGTAGCACGGACATGAGCGCCTGGTCAACGGTGCCGACGCCAATATCGGCAAGGAGGGACTTCTTTCGGTTATCTGAGAGCCAGGCAGCACATTCAATCGATCCCGCTTCACCATCGGAGGAAAAGGTCTTTCCATCGATCTTTGGGCCGATGGATTGGCGCCAGAGGCTGGAGAGTTCCCGCGCGCTATGTGCCAGCATAAGCGAGGGATGTTCGCCATCCTGGTAT
>JBAYQF010000091.1:0-6355 GCA_041677325.1 Methanoculleus sp. | reverse complement strand
CTCTGTTCATGTACAGCAGTGCGGAAAACACACGTACCCCGGCTATCATCGGAAGTATCGTTGCCCATGCTCTCCGTTCTCTCATTCTGCTGTACAGGTACGTACATAGACAGATCTCTATCTGGATCCTGGGCGCTTTTCACGAAATCCTTCTCGTTCCTCCCGATCTCTTGATGGCAGCACCTGCTGCCATTCTGCTGAAACGTGCTGCCATCGCTGCCATCATCAGGGTCGTCGTCCAGACAGACGGAGACACCGTTGCTCCAGACCCAATAGATCTCGGCGGCGAACGTGAAATACTACTCCCGGCGGCGAACCGTGACTCCGTGATCGCCGCCCTCCGTCACGGTGGCGTCGTAAAGGCTGATCGCGGGGCACTTCTCCAGGAGGCCGGAGTAGGGTGTTCCCCGACTGACGTAGCCGTTGAGGGGGCGTCGGGTCTTCAGATAGGGGAGTCCCATCGCCGTTTTTGATGTCGATACCCCGGGCGGGGCTTTCTCGATGCGGTTTGCAGAAGAGGGTGAAGGGCTGGGGGGGATGGCATACACCCCTCCTGTGCGGATCGTCTACAGCAGGGGGCGGCAGACCAGAAACCCCGCCTCGGTGCCGATCATCAGGAATTCCGTCGCTTCTTCGCACGAATGGCGAGCAGTCCGCATGAGAGCGCAATCACGCCCGCCCCGGCGGTGAACCCGGGCACGGTCTGCGGCGGCTCCGGCTCCAGTTCCAGTTCCAGGTCGAGCCGGCTGGTAGTGTTCTCGAAGACAACCTCCCGGTGCAGGGGGAGGTAACCCTCCTTCTCGACCGATATCGTCTGTCCGTAGCCGAACGCGTCCGTTATAAGGTAGCTGCCGTCGCCGGCGGTCATGGTCGTCACGGGGTGCGGCCCCCAGGCGAGCGGGAGAGCGGATGCGAACCTCACCGTTGCATCCCGGACCGGCCAGCCGTCGGCATCCCGCACCGTCCCGATCACGGTGATCCACGGCGGCGGCGGGATATCGACGTTGATGTAGACATGCAGCACCGCCTCAGACGTCTTTCCCAGATTATCGACCAGGGTCACGGTGATCGTCTCGTTCCCCTCTGCGACCGGGACGGTACAGGAGAAATCGGTCACGTTCCCGCACGAGACCATCCCGACGCTGCTCTCGACCACCACATCCCGTACCCCGTTCGAGGCCTCCACCCGGCCGACGATCGTGGCCGTGGGCGGAGTAAGATCGCTCCATACCACCTCGTACTGTTTCGGGGAGGTGACGGAGAGGAACGTCGAGGTCTCGACCGGCTCTTCCCCGGCCGCCGCCGGGGCTATGGCTGATATCAGCACGAGGATACAGAAGATCGTCCGCAAGTTTTGCCTCATTGTCCGGCTCCTTGATTGAATAGTTAAGACAGGGTCTTTATATCCTTTCTGTGCCGCCTGTCTTTCGCGCACACAACTTTCTCCACCGGAATTACCTTCCCAGGAGGGTAAAGGCAGTCGGGATTTGCCGGGTAAAGCCCACTCTCCGGAAAAAAGTTCGGTTGAGCCCGGCGGCACCCCTCTCTTACCCGATCAACTTCACGAGCCCGTGCCGGGGTTCGAGCACTTCGCCGCCGCGTTTCAGCTGTTCGAGAGTATGCTCGACCTTGTCGCGGGAGAAGCCCTGCTGCACCAGAACCTCGATCACCTCGTCGACCTTTGCCTGGCCGCCGGAATCGCCGGAGATGTTCCGGATAGCCTCCTTCACCGACCGGATGATGTCGCGCTGCGACTTCGTGACCCCGGTCACGAGCTTGTCGATATCGAGGCTCCCGGTCTCTGCGTCGTAGGCGACCTGCCGGAGACAGGCATCCACGATCTTCAGGATCCGGTCGGTATCCTCCGTATCAACGGTGTTCGAGAGCCGCATCCGTGCGCTTGCCTCGGCAAGCCGGACCAGCGCCTCAAGCTGCCGGGCAGTGACCGGGACGGGCTTGTTCCCGCTCGCAAGGTTTCGGAGGCGCATATAGTAGGCGATCAGCGCCTCCTTCGCCCCGTCGGAGAGGATGGGGAAACACGTCCGTTTTGCGTAGGCGATGTACTTCCGGAAGAGTACCGGATCGATGTCGGGGATGACCGGCGCAAGCGCCCGCTCGATGTACCTGTCGTCGACGTCGGGGAGCGGTTCGTACGCGTGCTGTTTGATCAGCTCACCCACAGCGTGGGTCTTGATGATGTGATTGGCGATTGCTCCGTCGCGTTCGGCCTCTGGCTGGTCGGTCATCACGAATATGAGGTCGAACCGGGAGAGGAGCGACGGCGGCATGTTGATCTGCTCGCCGATCGGGACGAACTGGTCGAACCGGCCGAGTTTCGGGTTTGCAGCGCCGAGGAGAGCGCACCGGGACTTCAGGGTCGCGGTGATGCCGGCTTTGGCGACCGAGATCGAGTTGCCGCACCAGGCCGGAATGCCGTTACGCCGCACGTAGAGGATGTGGTTTTCGACCTCAAGGCAGTAGATCATGCCCTTATACGGCCGCTTCTCGATATGCCGCTTCCCGTTTGAATTGATGTTCGGTTCGTTCTGGCCGTCGCGAATGAACGTCACCTGATAGATGTCATGGGTCGCGGTCGAGGTTCCGCCCCGGGGGGTTGCGGTGACTGTCCCGGTCTCCCGCATGAGATGAACATTCCCCGACCATCCCTTCTTCAGCAGGAGCTCGGTGACATCGTCGGCAAGCCGTTTTGAAGAGGTGGTGTAAATCGAGACCCCGGTCGTCTTGTGGACGTAACCATCCCCGAGCATGAGCGCATCAAGGAGTATCCCGATCTGCTCGGGAGGGAGGCTTTTCGCGTAGCCGGGGACGTACTTCTCGTGGCATTTCCCGAACGGCGCGAGGTGTTCGGCGAGCTGCTTTGCGCTGATCGAGAAGTTCTTGCCGTCGTAGGAGAACCGGAAGGGCAGCCGTTCGAGGCACTCCCGGATCTTCCCGGCCGACTCGGAGGTCTTCTGAGATATGTTCACGCGGTAGGGGACCCCGGTCTCGTGGTGCCGCTGGACGGAGCCCTCCGAGAGGAAGTAGCCCAGGAACTCAAGCCAGTCGTTCATCCCGACCGTGATGGGATTGGTGAGTTTTCCTTCCGAGTTCTGGTTTGCGAACTTGACGACGGGTGGGATCTCGTAGACTTCTCGCCGTTCCCCCGTCCACATGGCGCCTTTCTTGAACCGCATCCTCTTGTGGATAGGGATCTCGTCCATGCGGATGAGCCGGAACCCCTCCCACTCGTCGGCACGCCGGTTCAGGTTGACGTACATCCGGTGGTTCGGTGTGACCGCGAGATCGACCTGCCGGGATCTGACGTAGTACATCTCCCCGTCGTACTCCGATACCATGAAACTGGACGGTGATGCGTACTCGAGCACGCCGTCGGGCGAGAGCGTCGCGATGCGATCATCGGCGGTTACATCGCAAAAGAGTTTCCACCCGTTCTCCGTGAGGACCTCGGTCTCGCCGTCGTAGCACTGCTGTTCCATCGCCTCGTGCAGCGCGCTCCGGTCCTCCTTTGCCATCTTGTCCATCTCATCGACGGCGGCGATCCCCATATCCGCAAGGACCAGCGCACCCGCCTCGAGCGTCCACCGGCCGTCGCCGAACTCGTCCTTGACGGCCGTCGCCGTCAGACCGGCGGACGTCGACGACTTGCCGCTCGTGTAGATCCCGCGGGGCGAGAGCTTCACGACGTAGCGCAGTATCTGACTTTTTGCGATACCCGGGTCGCCGACCAGCAGAACGTGGACGTCGCCGCGGAGGCGGGAGCCGTCCGGCATATCCTTCGCGATGCCGCCGAAGAGCTGGAGCGCGATCGCCTCCTTCACATCGTCGGTGCCGTAGATCGTCGGCGCGATCGACCGGGCGATCTTCTTGTAAACCATCGGGTCGCGGGCGAGCGCCATGATCTTTGCCTCGTCCTCCTCAGTGATCGAGACCTCCTCAAACTCCTTCTCAGCGACCTCGATCGAGTTGCACTCAAGATAGATGTCAAAGAGCGTGCTCTTCTGGCCGTAGTTGACCCTCTGCACCGACCGAAGGATGCCGTTTGCCACCACCCGATCTCCCGGCGAGACCATCCCGGTCAGATCGTCGGTTGCGTCGATGTCGAGCGTCTGAGGCTGTTCGCCGCCACGGAGACCCTCGGGCGACTCCTGGATCCGGAGTTTCTGGGCATCGACGAACCGGCACCGGTTCATGACGAGATCGAGACGGGTCTTTCGCTCGCAGTTCGGGCAGAAATCGGGTTCGTCGAACCGCCCGTAGCCCTGCGGGACCGGATCGGTGTTTTTGTCGCAGGTGCGGCATCGGAAGACCGCGCTGACGATCCGGGGGCGGACCTCGGTAGTCTTTCGGAGGATCCCCTCGATGCTGACGAAAGTATTGATCTGGTCGGCCCGGATGTCGCGGACGTTCGTCTTCTGCGGCAGGTTCGTGAACCGGATGTTGATGATATCCGGATCCTGGCCGTCCTTGAGTTTGAGGAGTTTGTTCTGGACGATTGCATCTTTGATATCCCCGATGACCTTGCCCGGGCTTCGCAGGAGCTCGAATGCCAGCCGGTTGTTCAGGATCTTGCGATAATCGATGATGAGCGAGTGGTTGTGCGGGTACTCGCGGGAGAGCTCGGCAAGCTCACGCTTGTACTGTTTCTTCAGAAACTTCGTCCACTCGCCGACGTTATCAGTAACTTCGACGGTAATCTCTTCGGTCAAGGCGGAATCCTCAGCGGTGCTGCTCTGCGGCGAGGACGAACCGTGCGAGCAGAGCCTCCATCTGGATATCGCTGCTCGCTCCTTCCGAGAGGCGGAAATCGGTCTCGCCGAGGGCGTCGATCAATCTTACTTTGAGCGTCCGGTTGATATCGCGCTGGACCAGCGCCCGGTAGCACTGGTTGATCAGCTCGTTCGGGGCGATGCCCCTCCCGCGGGTCAGTTCGATGAGCGCCTGCTCCGCTTCGTTGAACTCCCCTGCTATCGCGAGATCGAGGAGCTCGTTGATCTCTTCGGGGCGGGCGGTCGATGTGGTCTCGTAGATCGTCTTCTCGTCGATATCCGTCCGGAGGATCGCAGCGCCCTGCAGGGCGTTGATCGCCTTCCTCATATCCCCCGAGGCGACGTAGACGATGGCGTCGAGCGCACCTTCCGTCACCGTGAGGCCCTCGACCGCGGCGATCCTCCTGGTCTCCTCGATGACCGCCTCCCGGTCAAGCGGCCTGAACCGGTAGATGGCGCATCGGCTCTGGATGGGGTCGATGATCTTCGAGGAGTAGTTGCACGAGAGGATGAACCGGCAGGTTCGCGCGTAGGTCTCCATCGTCCGCCGGAGGGCCGCCTGCGCATCCGTCGTGAGCGCATCCGCCTCGTCGAGGAAGAGGATCTTGAACTTTGCGCCGGCAAGCGGCGACGTCCGGGCGAATTCCTTGATCTGGTTCCGGACGACATCGATACCCCGCTCGTCGGAGGCGTTCATCTCCCGGAAGTTCATCTGCCAGGAGTCGCCGAAGAACTCACGGGCGAGCGCCACGGCGGCGGTGGTCTTCCCTATCCCCGCGCTGCCCGTGAAGAGGAGGTGCGGCAGGCTGCCGGCCTTCACGTAAGACTGGAGGCGCACCACGATATCCTTCTGTCCGACCATCTCGTCGAGTCTTCTGGGCCGATACTTCTCTATCCAGATGGTGTGGTTGCCGTCCATTTGCATAGGTGTTGGTGCTCGTCCATCGTAAAAGGATCGTCATCCGTTCCGGTGATCCTTTTTAGAGGGTTGAGAGCGAACAGGTAGGTACGAAAACGCTATGGAACTACCGGAGGTTCGCGTGGAGAATCGGCAGATTTTCCCGCACCGGCGGTTCATTGCTCTCTTCCTCGAACGGACGGATATATGGAGCCTGCAGAACGGGTATTTGCACGGGACTTCTCCGCCGCGCGACATACGGCGGACCCCGGCGACGGCCGGGGCGATTCATACGTGGTGACGCCCGGCGCCGCCTGGTGTCGCCGGCTCTTCATCGTCGGCGCCCTTACCGGGCGAAGAGGGAGCGGTGACGTCATGCAGGCCCGGCTTGCCGATCCGACCGGCGCGTTCCTGATCTCCATCGACTGGCAGAGCCCGGATGCGGTCGAGACGCTCGGCTACATCGAACCGCCCGCGTTCGTCGCCGTCACCGGCCGGCCGGTGCTGACCGGAACCGGGATCACGACAGTGGAGGCCGAAGCGCTCTCGGTAGTGACCCGCACCGCCCGCGACATATGGGTGCTCGCGACCGCCGGCGCGACGCTTGAGAGACTCGAAGCGCTCCGGGACGGCAGGGGCGAACGGGCAGCGGCCGCTTGCCGCCTCTACG
>JBAYQF010000090.1:0-6388 GCA_041677325.1 Methanoculleus sp. | reverse complement strand
GCAGGGTATCCATGCCATGACCGACGTCACGAACGGCGGGCTCCGGGGCGACGCTTTCGAGATGGCCGAGACCGCCGGCTGCCGGATCGTCATCGTCGAGGACGAGCTCCGCACCCTCGTTCAGCCGAAGGTGCTCGCTATGCTCGATACACTCGAGATCGACTACCTCGGGGTATCCCTCGATGCGCTTCTCGTCGTCGCGCCGCCGGATGTCGCGCCGGAGATCCGGCGGGTCGTGGAGTCCGCGGGCGTCGCGATGAAAGAGGTCGGCTACGTCGAGGAGGGAGCGCCCGAGTCCGTCCTCTCTGTCGGCGGCGAGATCCGGGACTTCTCACCCCGGTTCCGGGAGTCGGCCTACACCCCGGTGAAGAAGGTCGTAGACGAGGACAAACGGGACTTCGATGAGATGAAGGCGGGAGTCGAACGGGCGGCGGAGGCGGCGCTTGCAAAGAAAGAACGGATCCTTGCCCGGCTCCGGTCGTCGTGAAGAGAGGGGCGTAACCTCAAACGGTAGAACGACACTCGTCCTGGAGAGGGGTTGTTATCCCTTTTGCAAACTTTTTCGCAGTTTCGTTATTTGCAAACCATCTATCATTCGTAGCGTTGGATGCCGCGTGCCGGAGGCACGGAGAGACTCCGGAGAAGAACCATATACGGCTGCTCCCCGGATATCGCCATGACTGCCCCTGCCCCCGGAGGGGGCGGGGGAGGAGCGCCGAAGGCGCGGGCGGAGTGGGGGTTGCCGAAGAAGGGCATATGGGTATTCCCCGATTGAAGGGCGGGCGGGGCAGGCAGAGCATCCACCGCTGTCCGGCTGGCGGATGAGAGAACTACCCGAGCAGGCACTGGTAAGGTCCGGCAACGTGAGTTATTGCAGGAGATCAAAGACCTGCTCTCTTGTCATCCCCTCAGACTCCGCGACGTCGGTGGGGATTACGGTCAGTATCTAACGAAGGCATTGTCCTGCCGGTGGTTTCCCGGCGACGCGGTTACCGGGGCAAATTTATATCGTCAGATCCCGATAGGAGATATTGAACAACAATGCCCGCCATGCAAGATCTGATCCGGAAGAAGCGGTCCAGGATTCTCGCAATAGCCGGGCAGCACGGTGCCAGGAACCTGCGGGTCTTCGGCTCGGTCGCCCGGGGCGAGGCAGGCCCGGAAAGCGACCTCGACCTTCTGGTGGAGCTGGAGCCGGGCAGGAGCCTCCTCGATCACATCGCGCTCATCCAGGACCTGGAGGAGGCTCTGGGGTGCCGGGTGGACGTGGTGACGGAAGCGGCGCTCAAAGAGCGGTACAAAAAGCGGATCCTCAAAGAAGCAGTGCCGATAAGGGATGGAACCGACCGGCTCCTCGATATTCCCGAACCCGGAGAAGAGGTCGTGGCGCTCCTCTCTTTGCTCGGCGCCGGGTAAACTACCATCTCTTCATGAAACGGGCGGGCGGTAGTTGCCCCGCATCCGTTGCCGACGGAAGGGGGAGAGAACAGCCCCCCCTCACGAGCCTACGGGGTTGACGATCCTTCCCATGAAGAGGATCGCACCGGAATCCTTCTCAATGATGAGGAAGACGAACGGGTGGTCCGCACGGAAAATGGGTGTGACACCTCCCCCCACGGCGATGCCGGTCGCGGCCGCGGCCTCGGTCCCCTCCTCGTTCACGTCGACGAACGCCTTATGGAAGACCCCGGTGATGAAGAGGTCTCTCGTGCCGTCCATCCCCGAGAGGTCGGCATCGTCGGTGAACGCCGTCGGCATCCCCATCGCCGAGAGCGCTCCCGGCAGGAAATACTCCGTCTCCAGCGTGAACTTCGGGAAAAAGACCATGACCTTCTGCGAGTCGAGTGATTCCCGGAGTTCCACGACCTTCTCCCTATCCAGGTTTTCTTCCACCGCCGCCAGGTCATCTTCCTTCGGGAGAAGAACGAGCATCGAGAGTTCCGTTTCGTCCCCGCGGGCATACGGCATCTCGAGCACCCGGAGGGTCTCGGTCTCCGTATACGGATAGACTGCATCCCCGCGCATCATCCGGACTGGCACGGTCGTGCCGGAATCGACCCGAAACCCCTCTTCGGTCGTCCTGTCGGGGTCGAACTGCTCGGCCCAGGTGCCTTTGAAGTAGATCGCGTTCGTGATCACGAGCCGGGTCATGGAATCGATCGAACCCGGCGGCAGGAGGTCGCGGATCTTCCCTTCGGTCTTTCCCTCCACCCACCGGTTGATCGTCACGCGCGCCCCCCCGGGGTTCTCGATGAAGTCGAGGTTCGTGACGTTCGCCCCATACCAGCGGCCGGCTGCATCGATATACTCCGGGAGGAACAAATGGGTTTTTTCCGCCCAGAGGGCGTTTGCGGTGCGGAGGGTGTAGTTGCCGCTCCCCCGGTTCAGACCGGCATCGATCGCGGCAAACCCCTCTCGCCGGAGGGTCTCGTTTGCCGGAAGGTGCAGCACTGCCCCGATCTCGTCGGCGGTCGTGCCCCGGGCACCCTCACCGGTGATCGCAAGGGCCGACGATATGCTGTAGGGCGAGAAGAAGAGGTTCTCTCCCGCGTGCACCGGGTCGTCCGCGAGGCACCGGTAGAGGTCGAACGCGAACCGGTTGGTTCCGGCCGCCACGTTCTCGGCGCCGTCCGGCGTATCGGGATGGGCGGTATCGACAGCGCCCGGCCATGCAACAATGAGCGCCAGGGCAAGGATGCTTACTCCAAAGAATATCAGTACATTTTTCATCGTTCTCTTCCGTGGACGGCACCGGGGAAACCCACGGGCCGGGCATCCATATGAACTCTCTCGATAAATGCGATAATACCGACGAAAGCGTTCGATTTCGGTCGAACGAAAGACAGAGAGAGGTTACGTGGCTTCCCCCGCCCCACACGTATTCCGCCGCCGGATGCAGGCATATGCCGCGAGGCACCCACCGATAAGCACGAGCGCTACCCCGGCAACGAGCAGTTCCACAGGAGCCCCCTCCGGGACCGGGATTCCTCCCCCTCCCGCGAGCGGGTGCGCCGGCCCTTCCCGGACCGGCGCCGTCAGGTAAGCCGCGAGGGCGCAGACACCGCCGGCGAGGCTTGCCAGCCCTGCCGTCAGGATGATCCGGATCCGGGCGCCGCCGGACGGCTGCAGGAGGGCACGCCCCTCCGGCGTGAGCGCGTAGTACACCCAGGCGTGCCCGTCTTCCCCGGCGGCGACAAAACCGGCGTCGGCCAGTTTCTGCAGGTGATGATGGATCGTGGACTTCGCGAGGCCGAGGTTGGCCGCAAGCTCCGTGATCGTCATCTTGCGTCTGTTTAAGGTCTTTAAAATATCAAGCCGGGTCCCCGAGGCGAGAACCTCGAACGTCTCCTTCGTCAGGACGATATCGACCGGCTCCATGGGGTAGGTGTCTGGAAAAGCGGGATATATGTATTCCGTTATCCCCCGCATCGCAAAAGCGAAGCTCCTTCGTGCAGACGGATCGGACGGGACCGGGGTTCGACCCGTGCATCCCGCTAAAAAAAAATCTAATCCACCGGCTTTTTCCCCGCCGCGCAGACGTTATACGCCAGATACGGCAGTTTTTCCTCGACGAAGGGCTCCACCTTTCGCGCGAGATTGAAGACCGGGTCGGCGAGATTTAAGTGTGCAAACGAGCACCGGCCGACCGAGACGTCCTCGAACCCGGCCGCTTTGAAGAGCCTCGCGATCTCGGCGTTGGTGTAGTAGTGCTCGTCGAAATCCCCGACGCCGACCTTCTTCAGACCGACCTTCTCCCCCATCTGGTAGGCGATAGGAACGATGCTCGTAAAGACCGTACGCGAAAGAGTGCAGACGGCGATCCGGCCGCCGGGCCTCAGGACCCGGTAGCACTCCCGGAGCATCCCCTCCGGATCGGGAACGTAACTGAAGGCAAGCAGGCTTGCAAGGGCATCGAACGTAGCATCCCTGAACGGGAGGACATCCGCCGTGCCGACAAAGAACCCGCTCTCCGGGCACCGCTGCCGCCCGTGCCGGACCATCCCCGGGCTGATATCGAGACCCACCGCCCGGCCGCCCTCCTCGACGTAGCGCTGGACAAAAAGCCCGGTCCCGCACCCGATGTCAAGGAGGAACCCGTCCTTCGGGAGTTCCCGCATCACGTGGTCGGAGATGTGCCCGTGGTAATACCTCCCGCGGTTGCCGTCGTAGCGTTCGTCGTAGATATCCGCGACCTCATCGTAGTGTTGCTGTACTTTCTTCACTGAACACCTCCCGGGCTATCCGGGCAAGTAATGCGTTGATCTGCACAAAATCGTTTGCGTTGTGGGTGAGCCGGAGATCCGCGTCGGCGAGCGCGAGGGCAAGGGCCGGATGGTTGTACTCGCGCCTGACCACCTGCCGGAGTTCGCCGACGACCTCCCGCGCCGAGAGCCCGTACTCGATCATCAGCGACTCGGCGATCCGGCGGGCGGCGTCGAAGTTGCCGTCACGGAGGGCGGTGAACGCGGATGCAGCGACGTTTGCGGTCTCGGAACGCGAGATCTCCGCGAGATCGAAGTCCTCTTTCGCTTCCGCGGCGATCTGGAGGTACATGATCGCTCGCCGGAGATCCCCCTGTGCGGTATACACGATCAGTTCGATGTCATCGTCCGGAACCGCGGCCCCTTCCGCGGCCAGGATCCCCACAAGTCGCTCCCGGATGAGGCTGCTCTCGACCGGGGCGAAGAAGAGGGGGAGGCAGCGCGACGCGATGGCGGGGATGACGGCCGAAGGCCGGACGGTGACGAGGATGAACCGGCAGGTGGCGCTGTATCGTTCCATCGTCCGGCGGAGCGCCTGCTGCGCCTCGAACGTCAGGCCGTGCGCATCCTCAAAGACCATCAGTTTGAAGTCGGCGTCGAGCGGGCGCATTGAGGCGTACCACTTCACGATCTGTTTGAAGTTGACGATCAGGCTCCGGTCCTTCCTGTAGATCATGCTGAACCGCTCGTCCGACTCGAGCGCGCTCCTTCCCCTTCCGAGGAGATCTATTGCGCTGAGGACGGTCGTGTTCGCCTTCCAGTTCTCGCCGTAGAGCCTCTTTGCCATGCACTCGACGGCCGCGGTCTTTCCCGTGCCGTGCGGGCCGGAGATGAGCATGTGGGGCACGCTACCGGAGTCCGCAAACGCCGTTATCTGGCGGATGACCTCGTCCTGTCCGATGATATCGTCGCACCCCTTCGGGCGGTAGGCCTCACTCCAGAGCATGACCCAGTCTCTCTCTTATCTCATCTATTGCCGCCCGGAGAAGATAGGTATTGTCCAGCGACGTTATCAGGCGATCGGCCTCGCCGGGCTCAAGGGTGGAGCACGCCGCGGTGATCGCGGGGATTGCGCGGGTCACCTCGTCGACGATCGTCAGCGTCGCCGTCCGGGCGGTCCGGGAGAGCGGGTTTAGATCGACGGTGATGACCGCCTTCCCCATCGCCCGGAGCGCAGCGCAGCGGTCGCCGTCCTCAAGCGGCACGAGCACCAGATCGGCATCCCCGATCCCCTCCGGGAGACTGAGCGCACGGTCGTGGGAGAGCGGGACGATCCGCTCCGGCGTGCCCGTGAGAACCCGGGCGCCGTGATCCGTAAGGAGGGCGGCGATCTTTTCGATCCGCTCCTCCGTCCGATGGAAGAGGTTCACCTCGACATCGGCGCCGCTCACCCTCTGGAGCGCCGCGATCTCCGCCGCCGCAAGCGCCGCCGTGTTGCCGTTCACCGATATCACCGCGTGCCGGGCGGAAAGGAGCAGCGCCGCGGCCGTCCGCTCGGCAAGGGCGGCGCTCTCGGTGGTCTTTTCGCCGATCAGGTAGTCGAACGCCTCCCCGCGCCCGTGGGCGGCAAGCCCTTCAAGGGCGACGATACCCTCGCGGGCGCACCGGGCGAGTCGCTCGCGGGCGACGAGGGAGCGATAGCGTGGATGGTCTTTCGGGATCATGGTCTCACTTCATCAGGTATGCGCCGCGGTGGGCGACGCAGAGACGGTAGACCTCCCCGAACGGAGAGAGCGCCTGTTCTGCGCCGCTTCCTGCGGCAAAAACGCCGTTTCCGAGCATCGTCATGCTCGCCGGGACGCCTGCGGCGTCGCAGGCATCGAGCACCCGCCGCACCTCCGGCGCGACGAGGCCGCTCTTCTCGGCAAATCCCCGCGAGAGCCGGCAGAGGTCGGGGAGGTCGCGGGGGCAACGGCCGGGGAATGCGGCGGCTATCCGTGCCATCGCCTCCGAGGACGAGAGGACCGAGGAGGTCGGGAGCGCCCTGAGGCTCACGGTGTAGAGAGGCTCTTGTGGGTAGATGCGGACGATCTCCGCATGGGACCCCGGCCCCTTCCGGCAGACGATCCCGCCCGAGATGCTCGCAGCGACATCCCCGAGCCCGGTGCGGTGGACGACCTCGGCCT
>JBAYQF010000089.1:0-6464 GCA_041677325.1 Methanoculleus sp. | reverse complement strand
TGCTCCGCCCGGAGGGGAGCCGGCAGAGATACGGCATCTGGGTATCGACCCGACCGCCGGAGACGTCCGTCCAGTCCCCCTCCCCGATCGCCCGCACGCCTGCCGCCTGGTGAGGGGCGAGGATGGTGAATCGGATCCCCGCCGCCGCCAGCGTCTCAAGAGATCCGGTATCGGCCGCCGTCTCCGGGAGCCACATCCCCTCAGGCTCCCGGCCGAACCGTGCCGTAAAATCGCGGATACCCCAGACGACCTGGGTCCGCCTGTCCCGCGGGCTTGCAAGCGGCATGATGATGTGGTTGTAGCAGCAGGCAATTGCAGAACCGTGACCGCCGTAATGCTCCCGGCTCTCTCGGTCGCCATCAAGGATCGCACCGTAGACCTCCGGGTGATGCCGCTCAAGCCAGGAGAGAAGCGTCGGTGCGGCCGTGAAACTGATCTTAGAATAGATGTTGACGATATCGTCGATCAGGCCGTCCGCATCGAGGATGCGTGCAGCGGTGTTCGGGGCGTAGCACTCCGCGGTCACCCGCTCGTTCCAGTCGTGGAACGGGGCGGCGGAACGCTGGACCTCGATGCCGCCGAGCCAGGGGTTCTCCCGCGATGGTTGGTAGAGGTGGCCGTGAATGCAGATGGCACGATCCATCGTCACGCTCCCTCGGGTGCGAAGATGACCGCCCCGAGCGGGGGCAGGGTGAGCGGGAGCGACCACGGCTGACCGTGCGCCGGGACCTGTTCCGCCTCAACCCCGCCGAGGTTCCCGACACCGCTCCCCCCGTACTCAGTTGCATCGCTGTTGAGCATCTCTTTCCAGAACCCGCCGAACGGGACGCCGACCCGGTAGTTGTAGTGCGGGACCGGTGTGCAGTTACAGGCGACCAGGATGACATCGTCACCCGACCATCCTCGCCGCATGTAACTGATGACGCTCTTCTCGACATCTGAGAAATCGATCCACTCAAAGCCCGCAGGATCGGCGTCCCGTTCATGGAGGGCGGGTTCTCGCCGGTAAAGGCGATTCAGATCGGTGACCCACCGGCGAATCCCACGGTGCGGGGCATACTGCAGGAGGCGCCATTCAAGCCCCGCCTCATGGTTCCACTCCGACCACTGCCCGAACTCACCCCCCATGAAGAGGAGTTTCTTCCCCGGGTGGGTGAACATATACCCGAAGAGCAGGCGGAGGTTTGCCCGTTTTCGCCATTCGTCGCCGGGCATCTTCCCGATGAGTGCACTCTTCTCATGGACGACCTCGTCGTGCGAGAGGGGGAGGATGTAGCGCTCAGAGAACGCGTACCATATGCTGAACGTGAGGAGATCCGGCCGGTACCTCCGGAAGACCGGGTCGAGCGTGAAGTAGTCCAGCGTATCATGCATCCAGCCCATGTTCCATTTCAGGTCGAACCCGAGCCCCCCGGTCGCGGTCGGGGCGGTCACCCCCGGCCAGGAGGTCGCTTCCTCGGCGATGGCGAGGACGTCGGGGAAGTTCCCGTGAATTGTGTCGTTCATCTTCCGGAGAAACCCTATGGCATCGAGGTTCTCCCGTCCGCCATAGACGTTCGCCGTCCACTCCCCGGCGCTCCGGGCGTAGTCGAGATAAAGCATCGAAGAGACCGCGTCGACCCTGAGGCCGTCGGCATGGTAGTGTTCAAGCCAGAATACGGCGCTGCTCAGGAGGAACGATCTGACCTCATTCCTTGCAAGGTTGAAGATGTAACTCTTCCATTCAGGGTGGTAACGCTGCCGGGGGTGGGCGTGCTCATAGAGATGGGTGCCGTCGAAGTAAGAGAGACCGTAACCGTCGGAAGGAAAATGGGACGGCACCCAGTCGAGGATCACGCCGATCCCGCGCAGGTGAAGATGTTCGATGAGGTGCATGAAGTCCTGCGGGGTGCCGTACCTGCTTGTGGGGGCGAAGTAACCGAGCGTCTGGTAGCCCCAGGAGGGGTAGAACGGGTGTTCCATGACCGGAAGGAACTCGACATGCGTGAACCCCGTCTCAAGCAGATAATCACCGAGTTCGGATGCAAGTTCCCGGTAGTTCATGCACTGTTTCTCCTCTGCTATCCGCCACGAACCGATATGAGCCTCGTAGACGGATATCGGGGCATCCGGGGTATTCACCTCCTCGCGGTAGCGCATCCATGCCCGGTCGCGCCAAGGGTAGGAGATGTCCCAGACAACGGATGCGGTCTTAGGTGGAACCTCCCAGAAGTAGGCGAACGGGTCGCCTTTCTCCACGACATAGTCATCGTACCTGCTCCGGATGTGGTATTTATAGAGCGCCCCGTGGCCGAGTTCCGGGACGAACCCCTCCCAGATGCCTGAGTTGTCGCTCCGCATCATGAGTGGGTGTTCGCCCGCCTTCCACCCGTTGAAATCCCCGATGACCGAGACCTCCACGGCGTTCGGCGCCCAGACCGAGAAATTCGTCCCCGGTATGCCGTCGATTATGACCGGGTGCGCCCCAAACTTAGTATACAGACGTGAGTGGTTCCCCTGCCGGAAGAGGTAAACATCGTAGTCGGTGATGAGGCTCCGGGTCTTTGTTATATCTGGTGGCGCCTGTTGCATGATCTCCTCTGCGATCAGGTGCCCCGGGGAAGAATCTTTCTGTAGACAGAAAGTACCCTCTCCGTGACGACAGCCCACTGAAATTCTTCCATCACTTTCTGGCAACCCGCCTTTCCGAGCGCCTGCATGTAGACCGGATCGTCGATGAGGTGGCAGATACCCCAGGCGATCGAGTCCGGACGGACAGGGACCTTGATCCCGTTTATGTAGTTATCAATATTCTCGGAAAGTCCCCCGACATCGGTTGCAACGACGCAACGCTCCGCACTCCAGGCTTCTGTGAGGACGAGGCCGAATGGTTCGTTCCTGCTCGGTATGGCGACGAGATCGCAGGCGTTCAGGAGCTGAACATGCTCCGTATCTGAGATGTAGCCGAGGAACTGCACGGGAAGGCCGTGAGCCATTCCTTCGAGGTACCCGCGCATATCCCCGGTGCCGGCGAAGAGGAACTGGACATCCCAGCGTTTGGCGAGGATATCGGGTATGGCCTGCATCAGGAGGTCGGCCCCCTTCTGGTAGGTGAGTCGGCCGACAAAGAGAACGACGGGTGCGAGCGGGTGGATGCCGTAGCGCTTCTTCACCTCGCCCGGATCGACCCGTGTGTAGTAGGTGTCGGGATCGATCCCGTTCGGGATGACGGCGACCTTCCACTCAGGGACGTTATAGAGCCACATCACCTCGGTCTTTGTCGAGTTCGAGACGGTCGTGATTGCTTTTGCGATGTAGCCGCCATACCACTCTTTGCCCGATATCTCTTTAAATTCCCACCATCCGCCGAAGTTCCCTCCATGTCGCCCGTACTCGGTGGAGTGATACGAGAGAACGGTATTCCGGTCACGGAGGGTATGCAGCGCCTCGACAGGGTGCCAGTCGTGGAAGTGGAGTATGTCAAACGCAGGTGTATCGTGGGCGCGGAAGGCATCAACGAGCATATTGCTCATGGTCTTGCAGTACTCGACGATGTTATCGCCGTAAGGGCGACAGTAATGGTAGTGGACACCGTTGATCTCTGCATCTCCAGACTCTCCCCGGGTGAAGAAGTGGACCTCATGCCCTTTCAGGGCAAGGTGCTCGGCGAGATGGGTTGTCGCCGGCGCAAGCCCGCCCACCTTGAACGAGGAGCGAAGCGACTCCCAGCAGAAGAATGCTATCTTAAGCGTTTCCATAATTCGTCGATCCTCTCCTGAATTTCCGATCGGAGATCTTTGCGATCGTCGATGCCCCGGATCTTCTTTGCCAGTTTTGTATCGCCGATGACCTGGTCGACCCAGTGGTAAAAATCATCCCGTTCCACGTGGTGCCGGATGACATCGTCCGGGGCAAACTCGAGCATACTCGCAAGTTCTTGAAGGCTGTGGGCGGCGTAACCGGCCGGCCTGTCGTATGATGAGAAGGAAAACGCCTTATCTGGGGGAACACAGCGGAGCGAGAGGACCGCCCTCGGTGATCGTGAGCCGGATGCCGAACGCTCTTCCGCGTGGGAGAGGATCTGCATGAATTGGGCGAAATAGTCGTAGGTTGCCTGGTGGCTGACGATGTGCAGTGGTCTTCCGCACGAGGATGAACGCATCGTCATTCTCTGGATATGATCGGTCTCAAGGAGACGACGCCAGATGGTCCGATCTGCAATCAGTTCCCCACCGTCTTCGAGGGCCTCAAGTGCAGACTGCTGCAGGATGGTCCTCTGCTGTCCGGTGTTGACTACCTCTCCGATATCGCCCTGTGGGGTGAATTTTGCGGCATCTGATGGGTGTATGGTTGTTATCCTTTCGTCGGCAAAGGCCTTCGGGAGCGCACGCAGGAATTCAAGGATGCCTGTCTCGGGGCCGACGACATCCCCGAAGATACGGTAGTCAAGGAAGAGCGTGATGCAGTTTCCCGGGGATACGGCAAGCCATTCCGCATACCGGTCGGCCATCAGCGGCCACCGGTCCCACTCTCTCCTGGAAAACCGCACGGCTATGTCATCGGCAAGGTCACAATGGGTGACAAGAACCGGGAGGCCCTGGTAGGTGTAGATGTGATTGGGATCGCTCCCGGGTGCAGGGTGTCCGCTCCCATCGATGATGACGGCCTTGGTCCCGGCATCGGCGAGCGCCCCTGCGGTGGCGTGAGTGATGGGGTGATCGGTATGGGCAAATGTGGTTGGAATCGTTGCAAAATGCTCTTTCATCAGGTCGCGGTGCAGGGTGAACTCGTCCACGAACTCCGTGAGATCGGAAAACTGCCCTGCGACGCTATGGTAGTAGGTTGTAGCGAGGACCTCGGTGTTCTGGTGGGTTGCCGCACGGGATATGAGTTCGAGCGTCTCCGGATACCAGAGTTCGAGATGCTCCACCATCACTCCAGAGATGCTGAGGGCGCACCTGAACCCTCCATCGAGAAGATCGAGAAGGATCTCCGTCGCCGGTCGAAAAGATCGATCGATGACCCGCCCCAGGTCTCTTTTCATGTCCGGGTTAAAGTAGCTGCTCTCCGGGTTCCTTTTTCCCTTCACCAGGTCCGGCCGAAATCCGGGATTGAGGTAACAGGGATAATGGATGTCGAACCCCAGACAGACCGCCAGCGGATTTGAGCCCTCGTCCCTCATATGTGGTAGATTGTTGTTTCCGTATATAAAGGTCATCAACCCGGAATATTTTTTGAACTCCTGCCTTCGCAGGTGCTCCGATACCATTGGGACGGAAAGATCTCCCCTCCCGACAGGACAGCGTCCGCCCTGAACCCCGGATAAGGATTCTGATGCTGCGTTACTCTCCGGGTATCCTCAAATGGGAAGAGTGCGTACCGCCTACCAGGGATCTACATGGGCAGAGATAGGTTTGCCGTGAGGAGGATGCAACGGCAGGAGGTCGATACTGCCGTCGACTGGGCGGCAGAAGAAGGATGGAATCCAGGGATCCACGATGCAGAGGCCTTTTACACCGCCGATCCGGAAGGGTTTTTCATTGCTGAACTCGACGGCGAACCGATAGGATCGCTCTCGGTCGTCAACTACAGTGAGGCGTTTGCCTTTGCCGGCCTGTATATCCTGAAGCCGGAGTACCGGAACAGGGGTTACGGGAACAGGCTGTTTGCCGCCGGTATGGCCCATGCCGGGGACCGGAACGTCGGAGGCGACGGTGTCCTCGCGATGCAGGAGAAGTACCGCACGCGATCCGGTTTCACGCTTGCTTACCGGAACATCAGGTTTGAGGGCACCGGCGAGGGGAGCAAAACCGAAGGGCAGGCCGATACCGGCACGGTGCCGTTCGGGCTGCTTGCCGCGTACGATGCCCGGCATTTCCCGGCGCCACGCCCACGTTTCCTTTCGGCCTGGCTCCGGCAGGAGGGAACGTGCGGCCGGGTGATTTTCGGGCAAAACGGCGATATCGCGGGGTACGGCGTCATGCGGAGGTGCCGCTACGGCCATAAGATCGGGCCGCTCTTTGCGGATACGTCCGGGATAGCTGAGGAGATCTTCCTTGCCCTCTCCTCGCAGGCACCGGGTGAACCAATCTATCTTGATGTGCCGGAACCGAACGCCGCCGCCATGGCACTCGCTCGCCGACGGGGGATGGCTCCCGTCTTTGAGACGGCGCGGATCTATACAAAGGCGGTGCCCGATCTGCCGATCGACGAGATATTCGGTGTGACGTCGTTCGAGCTCGGGTGAGGGGGGAGCATCCCTCCCCAGTCTCAACCTCCCACAATACTTGTAGCCCCCACCCCGCCCGGCCTTCTCCCCCGCCCAAAGAGCGGGGGCAGTGCGTGGCGATACCCATGAAAAGCCGTGTCCTCCGGAGCGAGCCGGGGCACCACTCCATCCCGCATCTCCCCGTGCAGTGGACCGTGGGGGTATCACCATTGGGGGTGGGGCCGACGGGGAGGGGGGCCCGCCCCCCTCCCCTGCC
>JBAYQF010000088.1:0-6471 GCA_041677325.1 Methanoculleus sp. | reverse complement strand
CTCACCCGCCGCGGGACCGTCCAGGCACTCGGCTGCCTCATCGGTGTAGGGAAAGAGTCGGAGGTCTACGAGGCGATGGGCCTTGGCGTCGTCGTGCTGAAGTTCCACCGGGTCGGGCAGCGGTCGTTCCAATCCGCCCGCGTAAAACGCGGCTATATGCCGGATTCCGGGCACTGCCCCTGGATATTTGCTTCGAGCAGCTCGGCAAAGATGGAGTACAGCGCCTTAAAGACTCTCCACCCCGCCGTCTCGGTTCCGCTCCCGATCGACCAGAACCGGCACGTCGTGGCGATGTCGTTCGTGCCGGGCGTCAACCTCTCGCGAGCGACCCTCGAGGAGCCCCGGCCGATCCTCGAAGAGATCCTCGACAACATCCGCGAGGCCTACCGCCTCGGGATCATCCACGGCGACTTGAGCGAGTTCAACGTCATGGTCGACGAAGGGCAGTGCTGGTTGATCGACTGGCCGCAGTGGGTGGAGATCGCCCACCCGAACGCCGATGAGATCCTCAGCCGCGACATCGAGAACATCCTCCAGTACTTCAGGCGAAAGTATGGTATCGAGTACGCCTTCAACGAAGCACTGGATAGGGTGATCGGGTGAAGGTCTTCGGGATCGATATCATCAAAGGTTCTATCCGCTCCCGCACCCGGCGGCCGGTCTATGCCCTTGCCCGGGTGGAGGGCGGCGAGATTGGAGATGTCGAGGAGGTTACCGGGTTTCGGCTCCAGCGCCTCCTCGCCGCCGAGGAGCCCGATATCCTCGCAGTGGACAGTCTCCAGGAGATCGCCGCCGACCGGCGCGAACTCTACACTTTCCTGCAGACCCTTCCTCCTGCAACGAGACTCGTCCAGGTGACCGGCGGCGAACGCACAGAGAGCCTCGGGAAGGTCGCCGCCCGCTACAACATCAGTTTCAATAAGTTCGATCCCTACGCCGAGGCGCTGACTACCGCCCGGGTCGCCGCGCTCGGGGCGGGCGTCGAAGTGATAGCGTTTGAGAACACCACCGATATCGTGGTGAGCAGGCACCGCTCGCCCGGCCGGGGCGGGTGGAGTCAGAACCGCTACGCCCGAAAGATCCACGGTAGCGTCCTGCAGAAGGCCCGTGAGGTCGAGGGGCGAATCCGCGGTGCCGGGCTCGCTTACGACATGAAGGAGACGAAGGCCTTCGGCGGCTATTCACGCGCTGCCTTCCGGGTCAGGGCGCCGCGGGAGATGGTCCCGGTCCACTCCTCACGGAGCGCCGATGTCCAGGTGCGGGTTACGGGGAGAGAGCTCGATCGGATACGGTTTGAACCGCTCTCCGGCCGCCCCCGCCACCTGATCGTCGGGCTCGATCCGGGGACGACGACCGGGATCGCCGCCGTGGACCTCGACGGGAACCTGGTTCTGCTCACGAGCTCCCGCCAGATGACGATGTCCGATATCGTCGAGGAACTCTATCGTGCAGGAAAACCACTCATCATCGCCTCCGACGTCCGCGAGATGCCCTACTCAGTCGAGAAGATCCGGCGGGCGTTCAACGCCATCCCCTACACCCCGAAGCAGTCGCTCTCGGTTGAGGCGAAGTACGACCTGACCGCACCGTTCTCCTACACAAACGACCACGAACGCGACGCCCTCTCGGCGGCGCTGGATGCCCACAGGAGTCTCCAGAACAAGTTCAGGAACATTGTAAAGAGGGTGGGGCCGGGCTACGACCTCGATGAGGTGCGGGCGCGGGTGCTCCGCGGCCAGCCGCTCGATACGGTTCTTGCGGACCTGCAGGGAGTGCCGGTTGCAAAGGAAGAGAAGAGACCAGAGGTAGAGACCGAACCGGAGCGGCCGGTCGAGGATGAGCGGGTGATGGCGCTCGACGGGATGGTCAAAAGGCTCAGGAGTTACGTGCAGGAACTGCAGGAAGGTCTCCGGGAGCGCGATCGCGAGGTGGAGCGGCTGCGGCAGGACGTGCGCCGGGCACGCTCCGCAACCGAGCGCAGGATCCGCCGGGATGCGGAACTGGCGGCGAAGGATGCGGCCATCGAGAGCCTGCGCGAGCAGCTCCGGGGCGAGCGGCGACGGTCCCGGCAGCTGAAAAAACGCCTGGAGAGGATGCAGAAGGTCGCGAAACTCGAGGTTTCCGAGGATTACACCCCGCTCAAGGTGCTCGATTCGCTCACCCGCGAGGCGGTGCGAGCCCTCCAGGAGGGGATCGGCATATCGGGAGGAGATGTCCTCTACGTCCCTAAGACTCACGGCTGGGGGCGCGGTGTGGTGAAAGATCTCGCCGGGACAGGGGTGCGGGCACTGGTCGTCGGCGGAGGATCGCCAGATCCGCACCTCGTCCGGGTAGCGCGGGAGAGCGATCTCCCCCTCCTCCCGGCGGATGCCGTCGGGCCGGATATCCGCGGTGGGACCGGGGCGGCACTCTCTCGTGCCGTCGAGGAGGCGATCGCGGAGTGGAAGGAAGGGCAGAAAGAGTTCCGGCGAGAGAAAGATGCCGAGCGCCTCGAGTACCTCTTCAAGGAATACCGGAGCGAGCGGGAGAAGGAGGTGCGCCGCGGTGGATGAACGCGCCCTGCACCGGCTGATCGGGACGATCATCGATCCGGAACGGCTCAAGGATGATTGCGCCGTCATCCCTTGCGGCGACCGTCTCATGGTTGCGAGCACCGACATGCTCCACGAGACGACGGATTTCCCCTCCGGTATGACCGACCGGCAGATCGGCTGGATGGCGACGGCGGTCACGCTCTCAGATATCGCGAGCATGGGGGCGGCGCCGGGGCAGGTTCTCCTCGCGATCGGCCTCGATGAACCCGGACGGCTCCAGGGGATCATGGAGGGCGCCCGGGACTGCTGCACGGTGTTCGGCGCAGAACTCGTGGGCGGCGACCTTGATGCGCACCGAGAACTGACGATCGTGAGCACGGGGCTCGGGCTCGTCGCCCCCGAGCACCTCGTCCGGCGGCGGGGAGCGCGACCGGGAGACGTCATCGCCGTCACCGGGCCGCTCGGGGAGGCCGAGGCCGCTCTCGCCGGGTACGACCGGCACATGAAGGAGCTCCTTGAGCCGCAGCCCCGGGTTCGGGAAGGACAGGCGCTCGGCCGTGCCGGGGTCTCGGCGATGATGGACATCTCCGACGGCCTTGCGATCTCGCTCTACGATCTTCTCGCCGTGAACGACTGCGGGTTTGCCGTCGATACCGCCCGCCTCCCACTCCCGGCAGGCGTCCCGGATGCCGAAGGCCGTGAACTCGCGCTCTACGGCGGAGGGGATTTTGAACTCCTCTTTTCCGCCCCGCCGGGCCTCCTTCCGGTCGCGGGGGTCACGACGCACGTCATCGGCGAGGTCATAGAGGAGCGAGTGGTCCTCGCCGACGGGGAACCGCTTCCCCGCCGGGGATACCTGCACGAGTGGGGCGGCTAAGCGGCCGCTCTCGCCCCCATCCGCCGCCACTCCCACAGGATATACGCAAGAGCGAGCACCGCAAAGATGAACACCACCCCTTCAGTCACGAGTATCCCCTGGGTCTGGACGAGGTAGACGGCGGCGGCGTCCACGGCGGCGTGCCAGAGGACGGCAAGAACAAGGAGCAATCGTTTGCCGTAAACAGCGGCGGCGAGCACCATCAGCGACCAGGCGATGTGCAGGGTGATCGTCATCATCCGCTCGGCAAGGCCGGGGAGGATATCGAGCGGGGTGAGCGCCCGGAGCGCCTCGACCTGCGTCTGGATTGCAGGGTCGTCAGACAGGGGGAGCGCGCCGCCGTCGCCCGTGAGGACAATATAGGAGGCCATGCTCGAGAGGACGAGGAGCGCAACAAATATGCTCTCGATGCCGCCCCACCCGGCGCCGAACTGAAGAGCGGTCTCGCGGGTGAGGGCGATCTCTCTGCGCCGGAGGTAGTAACGGTAGACGAGGTAGCGGCCAACCTCCTCAAAGAGCCCGGCCATGAGGCCGAGGTAGATGGCGAGGCCGACAAAGGCCGTAGTTGCCCCGGATGGCAGCAACGCGAGATAGAGCGGGTTCTGGGTCACGATGACGAGCGGCGCATGGACAACCTGGACGGCGATGAAGAAGAGGGCGCCGAGGAGAAAGATCCGCCACGGAACGCCGAACCTCCTGACGATCCAGTAGCCGAGCGCAAGCGGGATGACGATCTCAAGCAGAGCGACGACAGCGAAGGTGGCGACGACGAGCGGATCCATTGAAGTGAGTATTTAGGCTGGATATTTAACGGTTGTCACAGCGCGAGAGTAGGCGATCACCCGGGTATTATTTTGACTAAATATTTAACGGTTGTCGCCGTACAATGAGGAAAGGAACCCGATAGCCATGAAAACAGAGCGCCGGAAGGCGGTCACCGAAGGCACGAACGTTCCGGGAAACCGGTTCTCGAACAACTTCGACTTCATGCGGTTCGCGGCGGCGGCGGTGATCGTCGTCACGCACGCCTACGCGCTCAGGCTCGGCTACGTCGGGATAGGGATGTACGATCCGGTCGAACTCATGGGCAGGGCGGGGCTTGCCGTCCTCCTCACCACCAGCGGCTACCTGATCGCGATGAGCTGGATCTCGACCGCATCACCGCTCCGGTTCGCCTGGAAGCGGCTCCTTCGTGTGGTTCCGGCTCTCATCCTCGCGATCTTCATCACGCTCTTCATCATCGGTCCTCTGATGACATCCCTTTCGCCGGGAGATTACTTCTCCGCTCTCTTCTCCCCGACGGGGCTTGCCACTGCCCCGTTCTTTGAAGACGGGTCGGCAATCGGTCTCTTCCAGGAGAACCCCTGGACCTACGTCAACGGATCGCTCTGGACGATACCCGTCGAGGTCGCCATGTATGGAGTCGTCGCGCTCCTCGGGATCGCCGGGCTCCTCCGGCGATGGGGAGCCATCCCCGCCCTCATCATCGTGAACGCCCTGGCCTGGATCTACTGGTTCGACGATCCCCGGATGGCGAAGGTCCGGTTCACCCTTTACTTCCTCATCGGGGCATA
Organism: Methanoculleus sp.; assembly: GCA_041677325.1. Classification (GTDB taxonomy): domain Archaea; phylum Halobacteriota; class Methanomicrobia; order Methanomicrobiales; family Methanoculleaceae; genus Methanoculleus. The sequence goes on along the minus strand of JBAYQF010000088.1, from coordinate 1,486 downwards.
CCTCTACCTCAACCGGGAGCGCATCGCCTATCGGCCGACCATCGCCGGGGCACTACTCCTGCTGCTCATCCTCCCCGTCATGACGCCGCTCCAGACCGTGGCCGGGGTGATCGCCATCCCCTACCTCACCATCTACGCCGCGCACCTCCCGGTTCCATACCTGAACGCCTTCGGGCGGCCGGGGGACTTCTCCTATGGGATCTACATCTACCACTATCCGGTCCAGCAGACATTGATCCAGGCAACAGGGAACATGCTCCTTCTCCCGGCACTCTTTGGGCTCTCGTTTGCAGCAACGTTCGCCCTCGCATTCTTCTCCTGGCATGTCGTCGAGAAACGGGCGCTTTCAGCAAAAAATTTCGGTACGGCAGATCTGCGGCGAAGGCTCAGGGTCCCGTCTCTCCCGGAACCGCTCACCGCGTGGTGGGTCGCCTGGAAGTGATAGGTGTAAGGACTTCTTCGAGGATCTCAACCGCATCCCTAATGTAGCCGGGGCAGAGCGTCCGGGTGAGGTTTTCTTCGCGCGCCCGGGCAGATCCCTCCCGGGTCGAGAGGTCGCAGCCGAGAAGGGCGGTGCAGGAGACACTGCCGTATTTCTCGGTAAATCGCTCGATGAACTCTTGCGTGAGGGTGTATGTTAGTTCTTTCGCCTCTTTTTCCGCGGGGTCGGTGCTCCCGGCCATGAGGCCGATGACGATGACCGCACCCGAGACGGCCCCGCAGGTGCCCCCGGTGCGCCCCATCCCTCCGCCGAACCCGATCGCCGTCCGGAGAATGATCTCTTCAGGCACCCCCGTATCCTCTGTAAAGACCGAACTGACCGCCTGTGCACAGTTGTAACCCCGCATGAAACGAGAGACCGCCTTGTCCGCCCTGGTGCCCATCTGATCCACCTGACCGGAGATTGCACACCGATGGGCTTCAAACTTCCGGGGTGCTCCCGGGTGCCGAAATGGTTTAAGAAGCCACGCGAGAATGTAGACGTATTCGAGAGATACTCCCCCGGAGAGAGGTTAACCCATGAAGAAGATTGCGTTGATCATCGCCCTGGCCATCGCCCTGGCCATCGCCCTGGCTCCGGCAGCGGCCGGGACTGAGGCCACCTACCATAGCGCACAGGTGAGTATTGCCTGAATGCATGGATAATGATCTTTTTCGACTAAAATAGCTCCACCCCGCTCAAACCCCCCCGGCGACCTGCGGGTGCATATGAAAGTCAAAATGTGATGAAAACAACAATATTTTCTTATAATGTGTTATCGAAAGGAGACAGAAATGGACTCAGCGGGATTTGAACCCGCGGCTTCTCTGTCCCAACCGAAGGGGCTTCGCCCCTTTCGAAACCCCGGTACCCTGCGGGTGCACATGAAGGGCAAGATGACGATGAAACAAACAATATTTTCTTATAATGTGTTATCAACAAAAAACAGAAATGGACTCGGCGGGATTTGAACCCGCGGCTTCTCTGTCCCAACCGAAGGGGCGT
>JBAYQF010000087.1:0-6578 GCA_041677325.1 Methanoculleus sp. | reverse complement strand
AGTAATCGCCTTCGACCCGGTAATCCCTTCCCCGGTAGGTTCTACCGCTCTCTACCCCGAACCAGTCGTAGCCCCGCCGCTCGATATGCGCCCCGAACCCGAGCATCACGTCCGCGGTCACGTCGAGGTAGGATCGCGACGCCGGGGTTGCCGGGAGCGTGAGTTCCACATCCTCATCCGCATACGGCGCCGCCATCAGGATGGACGAGACGAACTGGCTGCTCACGCTCCCGTCGATCGCCGTCTTCCCGCCCCGGAGCCTGCCGGATATGCGGATGGGCGGGAACCCGGACTCGCCGATAAACGCGACGTCGCCGCCGAGAGCCCGGAGCGCTCCGGCAAGGGGGCCGATCGGCCGCTCGAGCATCCGGGCGTTCCCCGTCAGCAGTACCGGATGCCCAGCGAGGAGCGCCGCCGAGGTGAGGAGCCGGAGCGTCGTCCCGGAGTTCCCGCAGTCGATCGTCACCTCTCCCGCCGTCGGGAAGGCGCCGCCGCAGCCGGCGACGGCGATCTCCCCCGGCAGCCACTCGAGCGGCACACCGAGGCTCTCAAGCCCCCGTGCGGTCAGTTCCGTATCGGCCGCCCGGAGCGGTCGCGTGATCCGCGTTCTTCCCTGGGCAAGCGCTCCCGCGATCAGCGCTCGGTGGGTGTAACTCTTCGAGGGCGGCGCCTCGAACGCTGCATCGACCGGGCCGATTCGCGATACCCCGACGATCATACCCCCAGCACCTCCATGCGGGCGTAGCACCCGAGTCTCCTGACGGTGGTCATGCCCTTGAGTTCTTCCTCCGCCTCCCACCACCCTTCGGCGATCTCCATATCGATGAAGAAGAGGTACTTCCCCATGCCCCGGCGGGACGGCCGCGACTCGATCCGGGTCAGGTTGATCCCGCGCCGTGCAAAAACCGCGAGGATATCGGCAAGGAGCCCGATCCGGTCGAGTTCGGGATCGACGAGGAGGCTGCACTTCGTGGCCCCCGCACCCCCGCGGGGGAGAGCGGATATCTCGACGAACCGGGTGACATTATCTCTGCTGTTCTGGATGTCCCGGACGGCGATCGGGAGATCGTAGATCCGCGCCGCCGTCTCCGGGACGATAGCGCCGGCCTGCTCGTTCTTCTGCATCGCAACGGCGCTTGCCGCGTTGCTGCTCGTGTGGACGACCTCCACCCCGACGCGATCGAGGAAGAGAGAGCACTGTTCGTGCGCCTGTGGGTGGGCGTAGACGACCGGGAGGCTTCCCGGGTCTCCCCGGGCCGCAAGGTGGTGCCGGACGGGCATGTAGGCCTCGGCGGTGATCGAGACGTCGAACTCCATCAACCCCTGGAGCGTCTCCCCGACCCCGCCGGCCTCCGAGTTCTCGATCGGGACGAGCCCCTTCACCCCACCGGCCGCCACGCGCCCGATGATGGCGCGGATCGTCGGCAGGAGCTCGATATCGTCATCGTAGAGCCGCATTGCAAGTTCGTGGCTGAACGTCCCCGCCGGCCCGAGCGTTGCGACGGTCATCGCTTCACCACATGGTTGATGAGGTCGTCGGTCTCCTCCGTCGCCGCCGCAAGGTACGAGGCGTAATGGTCGGCATTGGCGGAAAAGAAGTCCCGGAACCGGTCGGCGTCCCCCGACTCGACGATCTCGCGGAGTGCCCGGATAGCCTCCTCGAACTCGCTGAGCACCTCCGGAACGGCCGGGTTCATCTGGAGGATGTCGCCGTAGAGCCCCGCGTCCTGGGCGAGGATCCGCCCGACGAGCCCCATCTCGATCCGGTAGACGGGACTCGTGAACTGGAGGGTCTCCGCGACGTCGGCGCCGGTCCGGCGGATGGCTTCCGCCTTTGCAAGCGTCCCGAAATGGGTGAGCCCCTGGATCACCGCCATCATCCGGTCGTGGTCTTCCGGCGTCGAGAGGGTGATCACCGCCCCCTGATCGCGAAAGACGGATAGGAGCCCATCAAGGGTCTCCGGGCTGCACCTTGCGGGCGTCGCGACGATCGTCTGGCCCTGGAGCGACGCGGCGCCCGGCCCGAACATCGGGTGGAGCCCGATCACCTCCGCACGGGAGGCGAGCATCTCCCGGACAGGCTCGACCTTGAGGGAGGTAAGGTCGCAGAAGACCTGCTCTTCCGAAAGAAGCGGCGCGATCTCCCGGATCACGGCGACGGTGGTGCGGATGGGAACCGATACCATCACGACATCCGCCGTCTCCGCGACATCCCGGTTCGTGAGCGGGGTCGCTCTCCCGGAGACGATCGTCTCCCATCCGGCGGCTTTGAAGACCCCGGCAAAGAATCGTCCCATCTGTCCCGTGCCGCCGATGATGCCTGCAAGCATTGACGTCACTTCTCCAGGATCGTCTCTTTGACGGCGACGCCGAAGTGCCGCCCGCCTTCCGCGACGCTGCCGAGCACCCGATCGCCGATCTCGAGGGCGGCGACCGATACGGCCGTCCCGTCCGGCCTGACGAGCCGGATCGTCTCGGCGTTCTGGAGGACCAGACTCACCTTCGCATCGCCGGCCTTCGCCTCGACGAGGAGGAGCGGGCGGCGCTCGATCTTCACCCTGCCGACGACCGCATCGTGGGCCGCGCCGACGTGCTCGGCGACGAGCACCCGATCCCCCACCGCGAGATCGGCGAGGTAGGCGGTCTTCCCGCCGGGAAGGAGGATGTAGGCGTGAACCGCACCGGCGTTCACCCGGAACGGGCGCGGCGCCACGTAGGGGTTCTCCAGGGTCTCGGGATGCACCATCAGGAACGCCGAGGAGGTGTTGCCGACGAGCATCCCCTCCCCGTCGCCGAGGATCGAGCAGGTATCGACGCAGACCCGGTCCCCCATCCCGACGGGAACGATCCGGGTCACCTCGAACGGGACGAGCGAGACCTCTTCGCCGGCGCCGGCGATCACCTTTGCGACCCGCCGGACCTCCGCCGGATCGTCGGTCGAGAGGAGGATGCCCGCCGTCCCGCGTTCGAGGACGGTCAGGGCGATCTTCGCCTCATCGGCGCATCCGACCGCGGCGATGATCCGGTCGGACTGCGCGACGAGGTTCTCGAGCGGGATGATCGTCCAGTCCCGCGTCCGGACGACGACGTAGCCCTCGCGCGAGAGCCGGAGCGCCTCCTCTTCGGCCTCCTTATCGGTGATCTCGACCTCGAAGAGATCCTTTCCGGGGACGAGGTCGCCGTTCTCCGCGATCGCCGCCACCCGCCCGAGCTCCCGCACGCGCCCGGCATCGTCGACCGCCAGGGCATCCGCGCCGCTCTCGATCGCGGTCGTCGCGAGTTCTTTCTTCCACGGTCGGACGCTGACCCAGAACTGTTTCATCGCTCCGTCTCCAGGGCTTCGGCCGGGCTTTTGCCCTCGTGCACCACCCGGGCTATCGCGGTGATGAACCGGGCGGGGTCGTCGCGCTGGAAGGCGTTTCTTCCCATGCAGACGCCTGCTGCGCCCGCATCGACGGCATCCTGGATTGTCGCGAGCGTCTCCCTATCCCCGCCCTTCTCGCCGCCGGCGATCATCACCGGCACCGAACAGGCGGCGGTGATACGACGGAACGTCTCCGGGTCGCCGGTGTAGTTCGTCTTGATGATGTCCGCCCCGAGTTCTTCCGCCACCCGGACGCAGTGCCCGATCGCCTGGGGCGATGCGGGGTCGATCCCCTTGCCGCGGGGGTAGATCATGATCAGGAGCGGCATCCCCCAGCGGTTGCAGTCCCGCACCACTTCGCCCGCCGATTCGAGCATCCTCGACTCGTTCGGCGCGCCGAGGTTGATGTGGATCGAGACCGCGTCGGCGCCGAGCGCGACCGCCTCCTCCACGGTGCAGACGAGCACCTTGTCGTTCGGGTCGGGGTTCATCGACGTGCTTGCGGAGAGGTGGACGATAAGCCCGATATCCTTCCCGTGCTTCCGGTGCCCTCCCTTCACCATCCCCTTGTGGAGGACGATGGCGTTTGCTCCCCCTTCGCTCACCGCGTTGACGGTCTCGGTCATGGTGCAGAGCCCTTCGATCTGGCCGAGCGTGAACCCGTGATCCATCGGGATGATCACGGCGCGGCCGGTGTTCCTGTCCATTATCCGCTCAAGGCGGATCTCTTTTCCGATCATAGCAATCACATCCGGAGTGTCTCCATCGCTTCTTCTGCCGATCGTCCTTCATGGATGATCAGTGCGGCGGCACGGATAAGGCGATCGGGCGCCGGGTGCTGGAAGGCGTTTCTCCCGATCGATATCCCGGCGGCGCCCCCCGCCATCGCCCCCTCGACTAAGTCGAGGATCGCCCGCTCATCGGTCTTCGAGCCGCCCGCAACCACGACCGGCACCGGGCACCCTTCCGTCACCTCGCGGAATGAGTCCGGGTCGCCGGTGTAGACGGTCTTGACGATATCGGCGCCGAGTTCCGCCGCCACCCGTGCCGAGAGTTTGACGCTATCGAGGTCGTGCTCATCCGCGACCTTTCTCCCGCGCGGGTACATCATCGCAAGGAGCGGCATACCCCACTCCATGCAGGCGACCGCGACCCGGCCGAGATCTTCGAGCATCCGCGCCTCGGAGTCCGCGCCGACGTTGATGTGCACCGATACGCCGTCGGCGCCCATCTTCAAGGCGTTCGTGACGGTGTTCACGAGTACTTTGTCGTTCGGGTCCGGGCCGATGCTCGTGCTTGCCGAGAGATGCATGATGAGGCCGACGTCCCGGCCATGCCCCCGGTGCCCGTGCAGCGCAAGCCCTACGTGGCCGACGACCGCGTTTGCTCCGCCTTCGGCGACGAGATCGATGGTTCTCCCTACGTCGACGAGCCCCGGGATGGGGCCGAGCGTCACCCCGTGGTCGAGCGGCACGATGATGGTCCTGCCCGTGTTTCGATCCATAATACGTTCCAGACGAATCTCTTTTCCTCTCATAACTATAGTCCTCCTCGGTTTCTGATGATCCAGTTGTACCGGAGGTGGTTAAAACTGGATAAACCAGGTAAAATAGCGATAAAACGCTGCCGCTCCGGGATTACGGATATCGGCTGTAGAAAACTGACGTTCGGTTCCTGCGCAGGCGGTTACTCCGTTAATCGATGTAAAAACGGTCACCGGCGAAAAAACATCCACCACGCATTGGGTACTGGATTATATGTTCCAATATAAAAATGTTCCGAATTTGCACGCGGGAAACAGAGTGGGGACAGGATGTGCCCGACAGGAAAAAAATATGAGGTCCGGCTTATTTCCGACCTTTCTTGAACGATATGACGTCGCCGACGGTCATGGTCATCCGGCCCGGCCCCCCCGTGGAGGCACTATCGTCGGCCGAATCGATCAACCGGATATTGAGTTCTTTCTCAAGTTTCTTCCGGACATCGTCTTCGGGGATGAGATCGCCCTTCTCGATCTTCTTGATCAGGATCTCGCGCTCTTTGGTCGCCTGTGCAAGATCGAGTGTGGACCACTCCCGCGCTTCCCGGGCCGCCCGTATACGGTCGGCGTAATCGTCAACGAGTTCTCCCTCCATCAGGTCAAAGACGTCCCGGGACCTCCTCTGGGTGGTCTGCGGGACGGCGATGCCCGGTTTCTTCTGCGGGATACCTTTCCGTCGCGGTTGCTGGACTTCTGTACCGTGTTTCGCACATCGCACGCAGACGCAGAGTTCTGCACCCTCGATCTGGATGGTTCTCGATGGCCCTTGTATAGGAGCGCCGCATAGTTCGCACTGCATAAGTCTCGCAAACAACTTTATATTCATTTTAACCTATATAATTAATCGAGGAGACCTATGGGAGATATCGCTCGGCAGGCACCAGAGAAGGATACCGGTGAAGACATCTACCAGTATCTCCTGGAACGGATTACGAACCTCGAAAACCGAAACCTGGAGCTGCGCGAGCAGTTCCGCCAGATGGAGTCTGAAAAGCGATACGTTGAGACCCAGAAGATCCGCTACGAACGGGAACTCCGAAAACTCAAGAGCGAGATCGAACAGCTTAGAAGCCCGCCTCTCGTGATCGGGACCGTTACCGATGTTATCGACAACAACCGGGTGATCGTGCGAAGCAGCGCAGGACCGCGATTTTTGGTCAGAATGTCCCAGCTCATAGACCCCGATCTCCTCAAACCGGGTGTCCGATGCACGCTCAACCAGCAGTCCCTCGCCATCGTGGATGTGCTCCCGACAAGCTATGACGCGCAGATCTACGGTATGGAACTGGTCGACTCACCGGACGAGACCTACGAGAACATCGGCGGCCTTGAACCGCAGATCGAGGAGATCCGGGAAGCAGTCGAGCTTCCCCTGACAAAACCGCACCTCTTTGAGAAGGTCGGCATCTCCCCACCGAAGGGCGTCCTCCTTCACGGCCCGCCCGGGACAGGAAAGACCCTCCTCGCGCGGGCGGTTGCCCACCAGACGAACGCGCACTTCCTCCGCGTGGTCGGCTCGGAACTGGTGCAGAAATACATCGGCGAAGGCGCCCGTCTGGTCAGAGAACTCTTTGATCTCGCGAAGCAGAAGGCGCCGTCGATCATCTTCATCGACGAGATCGACGCGATCGGCGCGCACCGGAACGACTCGACCACCTCCGGCGACCGCGAGGT